>CAZBZX010000192.1:1183-8113 GCA_964496465.1 uncultured Bacteroidales bacterium | reverse complement strand
TTAGCGAAGATAAGAGGGGATTCCGGGGGCTTGCCTTTGCTTTCCCTGACATGATCCATATAATTAAGACCCAGAGCTATGATCTTTGATGGATTGTTTACAGGCGGAGCAAATTTAACCTTATCCAATGCTATAGGCTTGCCCGAGGGTTTCAGGTCCGTTTTTCTTTGAATGAAATCAATCATTTCTCCATGGAAGTCAATGGGTATAAGGGTTTCACCATCTATTACTCCCAGGCGAATCCTGTCTTTTTCATAAAACTGCGCTATTTTCATAAAGGCCTCACTTTTCTGGGTATGAAGGGAAAATTCAAAAAGTTATTAAAATGGAATATAGTTTAAGGGTGTTGCCTTAGTCAATCGAGAAGAAATTCCTTTGCTTCATTTCAATTTATGCTTGTCTCTAAGTCCTAAAGGCGTGATTTACCGGAAAGCGAATTGAAAAGGTGCTTCCTTTGCCGACCGTACTCTCAACCGTGACACGTCCGCTGTGGGCCTGTGCAATATGTTTGACAATGGCTAGACCAAGTCCTGTGCCGCCCATTTGCCTGCTCCGTGCCTTGTCAACCCTGTAAAACCGCTCAAAGAGGCGGGGTAAATGCTCCTTATCTATCCCGCAACCCTTATCATTAACACTGATATTGATCTCACCATTCATTTGAGCAGCCTCTACTTGTATAGAGCTTCCCTCCTCGCTGTACTTTATAGAATTATCAAGGAGATTTACGACCGCCTGCTCAAGGAGCGGGGGATTTATTTTCGCCACCAGATCTTCATTGCATGAAAGCTCGATACGTATGTTTTTGGGAGCGGCTTTAACTTCGCAGATCTGGATAGCTGTTAAGAGGACATCTTTTATGCGAGTTTCTTGAAGAGAGATTTCTTCCCTTTCGGTCCCTCGCTCTATCCTGGAGAGACTGAGAAGGTCCTCGATAATTGATTCAAGACGATGCACGTGTTTTTCGATGATTTCAAGGAATCGTTCTATATCCTTGGAATCTTTTACAGAGCCGCTGCGAAGGGTCTCTACAAAACCTTTGATAGCCGTTATAGGGGTCTTTATTTCATGTGAGACATTGGCCACAAAATCATGGCGAATATTTTCCAGCCTAAGAAGCTGGGTGATATCGTTCAGGACTATGAGCGCGCCAACGTGCTTACCGTCCGCATCGCGAAGGATCATGCCATGAGCATCAAGAATTTTTTCCTCATCGGAATAGAGAACAATATCTTTCCTAATTGGCTCTGCGCTGTCTAATGCCTCTGTTACAAACTGGTGTAGGACGGTATTTCTGACTACTTCGTGAATGCTTCGTGATTGAGCCTTGATGGGATCACATGAAAACATTTTTGCAGCAGCATGATTCATGCTGATAATACGTTCTTCTTTATCCACCGCAATTACTCCTTCAATCATGCTCGAGAGCACTGCTTCAATCTCATTTCTCTGGCGCATTATAGTATCTATACGGTTATTAAGTTCCTCGGTCATACGATTTATCGCATCTGAGAGGGCTTGGATTTCATAAGAGCCATCTACCGGCTGCTTGGACTGGAAGTCACCATTGGTAATGGATTCGGCTCTCTTCTTAATCTGTTCAATCGGACGGATGATACGCCGGGAGACTAACAAACTCAAAACTGCTGCAAATATCCCTATGGCAAAACCCCAAAGTACTATTTTATTCTGAATTTTTTTCAGGGCATCATCTATGGAATCTATTGGAATAGATGTGCGAACAACTGCGAGTATTTGGCCTTCTTTTCTGACAGGTATCCCCAAATACATCATGTTTTTTCCTAGTGTATTGCTATACCTTACAGACATCCCAAAATCCTCGTTCAAGGCCTGTATAAACTCCGGTCGATCAACGTGGGTATCCATGACTGCCGGGTTGCTTTCGGAGTCCCCGATAACCCTGCCTGACGGCAGTATAACAGTGACACGTGTTGAAGCGGATTTGCCGATTTTTTTACACAATAAATCCATGTTTGTCTTATCTATAGGATCGAGATATTTCAAGATTTGATTCTCTAAGAGGATGGCGCGCGCTTCGAGGTCTAAGGCCGTTTGTTCAAGAAAAAAATGTCTTAAAGACCTTGATGCATACCACGTTATTGCCACAAGGGATACAATGGTAATCAGGAGATATGAGGGAAAAAGTTGCCAGAGCAAACGTTTTTTTCTTGTCATAGATTAGTCCTTGAACCGGTATCCTATGCCCCGAACGGTTTCAATGTATTTGCCTGCCATTCCTAATTTTTTTCTAAGTCCTACTATCTGGACATCCACCGAGCGATCAGTGACGTAGTAATCGTCCCCTCGAACCTCATCAACTATCTGGGATCGAGTGAATACCCATCCGGGTCTTCTTGCCAGATAGTTAAGAATGCCGAATTCGGTGAAAGTCAGCTGAACTGGTTCGTTGTTTATCAAAACCTCATGGCGTCCTGGATGAATAACAAGATCGTGAATATGTAAAATGGATGTTTTATCCGTAGGTTCCGTTTTCCTTCTACGCAATACCGCTTTAACCCTGGCAATAAAAATTCTGGGGCTGAATGGCTTGGTAATATAGTCATCGGCACCGAGTTCTAATCCTGTTACTATATCGGCTTCCTCACCCTTTGCAGTTAACATGATAATGGAAATTCTTTTGGTTTTAGGGTCGTCTTTCAGTTTCCTGGCAACTTCAAGCCCGTCAATTCCCGGAAGCATGAGGTCAAGGACAATAAGATCAGGCGCTTCGGATCGTGCCAATTTTAAAGCTTCCTCCCCGGTGAGAGCGCCACATACCTGATAACCTTCCCTTAAAAGATTAAACTTGAGCAGCTCTAAAAGATCTTCTTCATCATCTACTGCAAGGATTTTTTCTTTTGCCATAACCTTTACGAATTTTAGAGATAAGCATTTAGAATTACTTGATTACAGGAAAAATGTTAGCATTGCATTAGGATTTTGTAAAGGTATGGTTAGATTCAGATTATTCAGCTAAATTTCGTATCTTATCAAAGACTATGGGCTTTTCCTCGCTTCCGAAGTTCTCGCCAACTCTTTCCATGTAGATAAGTCATACAAACAAAACTTTAACTTCACTTTAATAAGAACCTAACAATAATGCTTTAAATTTCACCCTAAATGCTAATTCAGCATTAATGAGTGCAATTTTATGGTTTTTATTTTGATGGCAAAGGAGGTGATTATGAAAGGAAACTAGCAAAATGCTAACATAATTCTAACAAAAATCTAACAATTCAAACCTATAAATCAAAATCAATATTGGAGGAAAAAATGAAAATAAAAAGTATTGCATTATTTGTTACATCCATAGCCTTAATGTTTACGGCAAATCCGGTTTGGGCGGGCAATCTCGTAATCAATGGTTCCACCACAGTGCTGCCTATTGCTCAGAAGGTAGCAGAAGCCTATATGAAAGCTAATCCCGATGTAAAGATTTCCATATCCGGCGGCGGCTCAGGTAACGGTATGAAAGCACTCATCGACGGATCAACCGATATTGCGGACAGCTCACGTTTTATCAAAGACAAGGAAGTGGAACTTGCCATTGGAAAAGGGAGATATCCGGTACCCTTTGCAGTAGCCTATGATTGCATTGTACCTGTTGTTCATCCAACCAATTCGGCGAAAAATCTCAGTATGGCTCAGCTTAAGGCCATCTATAAGGGAGAAATAAAGAATTGGAAAGAAGTCGGCGGCCCGGATAGGATAATCGTGGTAATTTCCAGGGATACATCATCCGGAACCTATGAAGTATGGGAAGAAAAGGTGATGAACAAAGAAAAAGTTTATCCCGGAGCCCTGCTTCAAGCCTCTAATGGAGCCGTGGCACAGGCAGTCTCCAAGAACAAAAATGCCATTGGATATATAGGCCTTGGATATATGAATAAAGACATAAAGGCCTTAACGGTAAACGGAATAAAGGGATCAGAAGAGACTACGCTGAACGGAACTTACCCCATCAGCAGACCCCTTTATATGTTCACAAACGGATGGCCAAAGGGTGACATCCTTGATTTTATTAACTACGTGCTACACCCCCAAAAAGGGCAAAAATACATAAGCGATGCAGGGTATGTCCCTCTGTACTAAGTAAAAGCAAAGTGACGCTCCTCTTTTACCGAGAAGCGTCACTTTTTAATAAACTTCAAATATGCCACATAATGCCTAACCCAGAGCCGACAACATTTCCATCGAAAAGATTGTAAAAGAATGACAGGAAAACACCAAACCGGAAAAGGACGGCGAAGAAGGGAAAAAATAATCCGTATCTTTTTCTTCTGTGTTGCACTGGCTTCTATAACAACCCTCTCACTTATAGTTATATTCCTATTTACGGAAGGTATTCCTATTTTTAGTAAGGTTTCCGTACAGGATTTTATCTTCGGCAAATACTGGTATCCCACTTCAGAGCCCCCGGACTTTGGAATCTTTCCGCTGATTGTGGCATCTCTGGCCGTAACTGCCGTAGCCTCTGTAATATCCATTCCCCTGGGAGTATTGACTGCGCTCTACCTTGCGGAAGTTGCTTCCGCCAGGGTACGTGAATGGGTGAAACCGATTGTAGAACTGCTGGCAGCTCTCCCCTCAGTGGTGATCGGATTTTTCGGTATGGTTATAGTAGCGCCCTTTTTACAGGAAATTCTTGATATACCGACAGGGTTAAATCTTTTTAACGCCTCATTAATGTTGGCTTTTATGTCTATCCCGACCATTTGCAGTATCTCAGAAGATACTATTTTTAGTGTGCCCACAGAGCTTAAAGAGGCCTCTCTGGCTTTGGGGGCAACTCACTGGGAGACTATTATTCGGGTCATTATTCCAGCATCGATCTCCGGAATCAGCACTGCGGTCATCTTGGGTATGTCCAGGGCAATGGGGGAAACCATGGTAGTACTTATGGTTGCAGGAGGAGCAACTCTCATTCCTACTTCAATATTTGATCCGGTGAGGCCTATGCCTGCAAGCATTGCCGCTGAAATGGCCGAAGCCCCTTTTCGTGGCGATCACTACTACGCCCTTTTTGCCACAGGAATTATATTATTTTTATTCACCCTTCTCTTTAACTTACTGGCTGATCACATTGCCCATAAATACAGGCAGGTGGGAGCAGCAACTTTATAATGACGAAATGATTGTGAAACAAACAGATACAACATACATCGAAAATGATGCCGTACTCCCATCCAAGCCGGGAAGAATTCAAAAGAATGATAATGCTGTTTTAAAGGCCTCGCACTCGAAGCAACGGCGCCGTAAAATCTTTCAGAGTTTTATGTTCTGGCTCTTCCGGATCGCAGCGGTAATTAATGGGACTGCACTTGCTATTATTATCTATTTCCTTGTAGCAAGAGGATGGCGGGCTATTAACTGGACGTTTCTGACACAACCCCCTATGGAGTCCATGACCAAAGGAGGTATCCTGCCCTGCATTATCGGAACTCTTTGCCTTAGTCTGGGAGCTATTATAGTTGCATTACCCATCGGGGTTGCATCGGCCGTTTATCTTAATGAATACGCCAAACCCGGCAGATTGCTCCGGATAATACGCCTTGGCATCAATAACCTTGCAGGGGTTCCTTCGATTGTCTTCGGCCTTTTTGGTCTTGCCTTCTTTGTAGTCTGGCTGCATTTCGGAGTAAGCATCCTTTCCGGAGCCCTAACCCTGGGGGCAATGACATTGCCTGTGATTATAGGATCTTCGGAAGAGGCCCTCCGAGCTGTTCCTGATACATACAGGGAAGCGTCCCTTGGCCTTGGCGCCACCAAATGGCAAACCATCTATCGGGTAGTCCTGCCGGCTTCCCTGCCTGGCATCCTTACCGGGGCCATACTGGGGATTAGCCGTGCCGCCGGAGAAACCGCGCCTATAATGTTTACCGCGGCGGTATTTTTTACGCCGTCTCTGCCGTCATCTATTTTTGATCAAATCATGGCCCTTCCTTACCATATTTATGTTCTTGCTACAGCCGGTACGGAGATCGAGGCAACCCGGCACCTTCAATATGGAACCGCTCTTGTGCTGATAACCCTGGTTTTAGGATTGAATCTTGTTGCCATTTTGTACCGTTCACGCCTCCGAAGGAAGTTTTGATGATCCGGGAGGATAATTCAGTAATTTGATTATTGAGATGATATAAAATATTTACAAAAAGATTCTGGATTGCTTATGGAAAAATCGCTAAAAATGAGGGTAAAAAATTTAGATTTCTACTACGCCGATTTTCGTGCCCTCCAGGATGTCTCCCTTGATTTCTTTGCAAATGAGGTTACGGCCCTTATCGGGCCCTCCGGATGTGGGAAAAGCACTCTATTGCGGTGCCTTAACCGGATGAACGATCTAATCCCCTATAGCCGTGCTCAAGGCGAGGTATCACTAGATGGTCAGGATATATACAATCCGTCCGTTGATGTAGTAATGCTTCGCCGTCGTGTTGGGATGGTATTCCAAAAGCCGAATCCATTTCCCAAGACCATTTTTGATAATATAGCATATGGACTGCGGGTAAACGGTATCAGGGATAAGGCCTTTATCGGAGAACGTGTTGAGCAGACCCTGAAATTGGCCGCTCTCTGGGAGGAGGTCAAAGACAGGCTTTATGATTCGGCACTGGGACTATCAGGGGGGCAACAGCAGCGTCTCTGCATTGCCAGGGCGCTTGCAGTTGAACCGGAAGTGCTTCTTATGGACGAGCCTTGTTCGGCGCTGGACCCTATAGCAACCCAGAAAATAGAGGATCTGATTGACCAATTAAAAAAATCATATACAATTATTATTGTTACTCATAACATGCAGCAGGCGGCCAGGGTGTCAGAGATAACCGCTTTTTTTTATCTGGGAAAGCTTATTGAAATTGACAATACCAACGATCTATTCACCCGCCCTAAGCTCAAAGAAACTGAGGATTACAT
>CAZBZX010000192.1:0-1083 GCA_964496465.1 uncultured Bacteroidales bacterium | reverse complement strand
GAGGCATTATGCCCAAGCATCTTGAAAGAGAGTTGGAAAAATTGAAAAAAAGGACCCTTTCCCTTGTCACCATGGTCGAGGAAAGGCTCAGAATGTCTATAAAGGCTATAGAATCAAGAGACATGAACATAGCAAAGAAAGTTATGGACACGGATTATGAGATCGACGATATCGAGGTGGATATCGAGGAGGAGTGCCTTAAAATTCTAGCCCTGCATCAACCTGTTGCAATCGATCTGCGCTTTATAATCTCCGTTATCAAGATCAATAATGAACTGGAAAGAATCGGAGATCTGGCAGTAAATATAGCCGAGAGGGCTGCGTTCCTTGCATCCAGAAAGAAGCTGGACATCCTTTTTGACTTTCCCGGTATGGCTGAAAAGGCACAAACAATGGTAAAAAACAGCCTTGACTCTCTGGTGAACCTGGACAGCGGGCTTGCCTGGGAGGTTTGCGCCTCTGATGATGAGGTGGACGAAATGAACAGGGAAATGTTTGCTAAGGTTCAGGAGGGCATGAGAAAAGACCCGAGCAGATTGGAGTGTTTTTTACATCTGCTTTCTGCATCCCGCCATCTGGAAAGGATAGCGGATCACGCCACAAACATTGCGCAGGATGTTATATACATGACAGAAGGCAAAATCGTTCGGCACCGGGTAGAAGATTTCAAATCGCTTGTAGGGAAGAAATAGGAAAGACTTACTTGACTTCCTGTTTGTTTTCTTTGTTTAAAACCTCTTTCAACATTTTTGATAGGTGTTTAATAGTAAAAGGTTTTTGGATAAAACCGTCACAACCTTTATTTAATATTTCCATGGCCTGCCCGTCTACGCTATAGCCGCTAGCAAGAAGAACCCTTATGTCAGGATTGATCTCTTTTAATCGATCATAAAGCTTTTCACCACCAATGTCCGGCATAATCATATCCAAAATCACAACGTCAATCCTGTCTCGATTTTCCCTATATGTCTTTAATGCCTCCTCTCCGCTCCTCGCCATGAGAGTATCATAGCCCATCTTTTTCAACATTCGGCTCTCAACATCAATAACCATATCCTCATCGTCTACCAAAAGGACTGTGCC
>CAZBZX010000191.1:0-8114 GCA_964496465.1 uncultured Bacteroidales bacterium | reverse complement strand
TTTTGACAATAATAGTTTATTTAAGGAACCTGAATTTGTTGATGAAAGCAATCCTATTGGGATGGATAACGCTGTTTTTACTGGTGATGATGGCTTTTTTCCTACTTCCGCTTTTCTCGGTTATGGTGGCAGATACGAAGATTACATCGGAGCTTATGAATTTATTTGCAATGATACTATAAATATAAATATTGAAATATGTGAAGGGGATAACTATTATGGATTATCAACTGAAGGAATACATTATATTGATGATGTATCAATAAAGGATTGCGATAGTATAACTAAAGTTACATTAACTGTTAATTCATTATCCAGTTCAACAATGGATACAGCAATATGCGAAGGAGAAAGCTATTTGGCGGGTGGGCTTAATCAAACAGAAGCTGGTACTTATTATGATACTTTACAGAATGCTGCAGGGTGCGATAGTGTATTAACTACCAATTTAACGATTAATGCATGTATTGACGCAATAGCTGATATAAATGATAATATTATAAAAGTTTATCCAAATCCGGCTAATTCAATCCTTACTATAGATAACCAATTAGATGGTGAAACAATATTTGAAATATACAATTTAAATGGGACCAAAATACTTGAGAAAGTAATTAGTATTGGAGTGCAAAAGGTTAATATCTCATTATTTGAGAAAGGAATATATATATATAAAATTAGGACTATAAACCATATTATTAAATATGGTAAAGTTGTTATAAATAAAACCATAAAATAATTATCACATATTAAATATCAATTTAAATGAAGTTTAATAATATAAATCACATCTTCAGAATTTTCCTGCACATTTATAATTCTGTTGTAAGCAATACTTTTTTTTAAATAAAAATTATGAAAAAAACATTTATTACTTTTTTACTCGTATTATTTTGCATGGTATCTTTTTGCCAGACTGATACAATTTATGCAGAACATCCTGATAAAATAAGAATATCAAATTTAACTATTGAACCTGCGGAACCACACGCTGGAGATACTGTTAATTTTTATATTGAAGTTGAAATTCAAGGAGATAGCTCAGATATTTGGATTAATTCTGATTTATTTTCATTTGGTTCAAACAATGTGGATGATATAGCTGAATATTATGTTGAAAAACGTATTGAGATTCGTGAAGAAGACTCAACTGGCAAAACATATCATTACGACACATTATCTACTATAGTAGATGAATACACAAATTGGTCATTCGAATATAAAATCTATGGACATTATAATGCTGGGTTTTTTAAAAGCTTTGAGCTTAAAAATTACAGAGTTCACCCATTCGAAAAAATTGATTTAATACTTGTTGACACTAGTGAATGTGATTCTGTAATGCCATTTGTTTATTATAACCTACATTATAAAAAAAGATGTGATAGTTTAAATATTAGAAAAATGGATATGCTAACCATTACTGAAAATATAAATGACACATTAGCCAGAGTAAAACAAATTCTTTCTTTTTATAATTTTCCAAAAACTTTTTGTGAAAAGGATACTGCCCTGTTTTCTGCAGGATCTTTTAGTATAATAAACAAAACATATACCTACGTGCTTGGCATAAAGTTTACTGATATTATTGATAGTATAACATTTAAAGTACCTGAAATTAGAAATGATTGTGATGAAGATACAATTACAACAACAAGTATTTTCTCAAATAATAATTACCTTTCAAATATTAAAATTTATCCAAATCCGGCTAATACTGATATAATAATTGAATCAGAAATACCAACATCAGCATATTTTGAATTATACAATTTAAGTGGAATTAAAGTGTTGCAGCAGAAAATTATTGCAAACAGGCAAATAATAAATCTCTCTGCATGCCCTAAAGGCATGTATATATATAAAATTTTAAATAATAGTAATCAATCTGAATATGGAAAGCTAACCATAAAAAGGTAGTTCAGTCTTACTTTAGGTAACAATTAAATCATAAAAATTATGAAGAATTTGAATACTAAAATCATTTTTACTGTTGTACTTATTAGTTTTCAGTTCGCATTTCAGGCAAATGCTACTGATTGGTATGTAGACAATGCAGCTTCGGGAGTAAATAATGGTACTTCCTGGACTGATGCCTGGCAGAGTTTTGCAGATATATCATGGGGATCATTTTCCCCAGGTGATACTTTATATATTAGTGGTGGGACAACTGAGAAAATTTATAATGAAAGGCTTTTAATAGAAGATGTGAATGGATCGGATGGATATCCTATAACTATAAGGATAGGCCAGGATTCTGATCATAACGGAACAGTAGTTATTGACAATGAGTATGTTCCTGAAAGATGGGCTCCTTTAACAATACGGCGTTCTCAATTTATAGTTGTGTCAGGCCAGGTCGGTTCAGGAAGCGAAGCAAAACTTAAAATAACCAGATCAGCATCCAACGGAGTAAGTTTAGAGCAGCTAAATGATAATATAATACTGAGAAATATTGAAGTATATAATAATGGTGATGGTGGCGAAGAATCAGGCATTAATTTTAACCTTAATCAGCCTCCAACAAATATTGAAGTATGTTACTGCGATATTCATGATAATTATATGGATGGCCTATCTTTGGCATCATCTGGAGAGGACAATATAAATAATTTCGATGCAGTAAAAATTCATCATAATAAAATTTATAACATTGCTGATGATGGAATTGAATCTGGATTGTTTGGCCTGTCAATATATAATAATGAAATAGGTAACCGTTTAATTATACATAGGGGACACCCTGATGCTTTGCAATTATATGGTAACTACTTAAAAGTTTATAACAATTATTTATATGATTGGATTAATAATGATTCAATTTCATTTATAGAAGGACCTTTTTTGGCAGGAGCCTTAAATGTAATGTATATTGAGTCAGATGGAGGAGACCAAACAGACAGGTTATATGCAGGCCATATATTAATTTATAATAATTTAATAGTAGAAACTGAACCTCTGCTGTATGGTTATACATCAAATGCAATTTGTATGGCTTTGACAGATCCTGACTGGACAGAAGTATCGGATATATATATATTTAATAATACGATAAGTGGCGATTTTATTAATGGTATTGGGGTGTCATTCGTTGGTGTCCCAAATAGTGAAATGGTGCAGGATTTCTATATATTGAATAACAACTTATATAATTGCACTATAGATTTTGGGTCTCCACTTGCTTTTTATGTAACCGACGGTGATATGAATGATATTACCATTGGCGATTATGGAAGTACAAGTGATGTTGTTGTTGATTATAATTGTATTTATGGCACAGGGACAGCTGATATGCCTGGATATCCAGACAATCTTGGGTATAATGTAAACGGTATTGTTATTGATCCGCTAGTTAATCCAGATTTTACACCGTCAAGTGAAAACTCACCAATAATAAATGTTGGATTTGATATTACAACCATAGCAAGGCTTCAAAGCATTTTGAGCCTTGAAGAACTTGCGGATTTAAGAATAGATATAGATGGAAATTCACACAGTTCCTGGGATATTGGAGCCTACGAATATGTGGCAGGTAATACACAAGATCCTTTTTCAAATACTTATTATGTGCGACAAGGAGCAACAGGAAGTAATGATGGTAGTGATTGGAATAATACCTACACAGAACTACCCTCTGCTTTAATAAGAGGCGCAACCTATTATATTGCGGATGGGCAGTATCCTCCATACGACTTTGATGATGCTGAAAGTGGAGAGGAATATATTACTATTAAAAAAGCCATTGAGTCAGACCATGGGACAGGCTCTGGGTGGTTAAATTCCTATGGAGACGGGCAGGCAATATTTACTTCCGATGGACCTCATACTTGGGGTATGACTCATGGTTATTATATCATTGATGGTCAAGTTGGTGAAAAAAATGAGGGACATGGTATTGTTGTGAATACAACGTATGTTGGAACTTCTTATATTAAATTAATTATTGTAGATCCTGGTTTTAATTCTGGTTCTACTATAGAAAATGTTGTCTTTAATCACATTGAAGGGTATCATTTCATTCCTGAAGAGGGGTTTGGTAATTCCGACGGTTCTCCTAAATCTTTGGTTCTTGAATTTAGTGATACAAGATCAGCTACTATTAGAAACTGTTATTTTCATGATACTTATTATACTGCTAGTATCGGTACTGCTAGAACGGAAAATACGACTATCGAAGATTCATATTTTGAGAATGTTTATTGGAAAGAAGTTGTTTCAGATATTGCTTCAGTCAGGTGTGTTATCCGTAACAATATTTTAAAAAATACGGCAGGTACTTCAGTATGTACTTTAAGAGAGAGCGATGATTGGGAAATTTATAATAATTTATTTTATTGGACTGATTCAAGATTTGTTTATACGAATGCTTGGGTCGGAACATTGTCTCATGATAATGATCCGGATCATGGTTGCAATAATATAAAGGTTTATGGAAATACTTTTGCTAATTATAATGCGGACGGACAATCAATGGGTTTCAATATTCAATATAGTGCTAATGGAGGTAATGAAGTTTTTAATAATATATTTTATAATTGCCATGCGAATCTTCCTACACCTGAAGGGGAAACATTTTTTGTCAATTTTGATCATGATTACAATTTATATTATTTAGTTGAAGATTATCGTGATGAACAAGATGAAACACCACCTTTGGTAGCATCTGAATTAAATGGTCAAATGGGGATGGAGGGATTATTTATAGATCCTGAAAATGGCGATTTTCATTTATCTCAAGCAACAGGATCTGGATTAGATTTAGGAATTTCTTTTAATACTGATATTGAGGGAAATACACGTGGAGAAGATGGTGTATGGGATATAGGCGCTTTTGAGTATCAATATGTATATTATGATACTTTAATTAATATTACAATTTGTGAAAATGATAGTATATTTTTAAGTAATTCATGGCAAAAAACTTCCGGATCTTATTTAGATACAATACAATCAAGTACCGGGGCAGATAGTATTATTAACACTATTTTAAAAGTTAATACTGTTATTAGTAACACCTTATCGGCTACTATATGCGAAGGAGAAAGTTATTTGGCAGGAGGGCTTAATCAAACTAAGACAGGTATTTATTACGATACATTACAAAATACATATGGTTGCGATAGCATTGTTGTTACTAATTTAACTGTTAATTCTACATCAGCTTCAACAATGGATATAACAATATGTGAAGGGGAAACCCATTTAGCAGGCGGGTTTAATCAAACAGAAGCAGGTACTTATTATGATACATTACAAAATACAAATGGTTGCGATAGCATTGTTATTACTAATTTAACTGTTAATTCTGCATCAGCTTCAACTAAGGATATAACACTATGTGAAGGAGAAAGTTATTTGGCAGGCGGGGCAAATCAAACTGCTTCAGGAACTTATACTGATGTTTTAGAAAATGCTACAGGTTGCGATAGTGTAATAACTACCAATTTAATAGTTAATATATGTACTGATATTTCCACTATCGAGAAAGATGGAATAAAAATTTACCCGATTCCAACTCATGGATTATTATATATTGATTTAAATGATTTTGATAAAGCTGAATTATTTAATATTACTGGGGAACTATTAATTAGTACAAATGAAAAAATTATTAATTTCCATGAATATAATAAAGGCATTTATATATTAAAAATTCTTGATAAAAATGAAAATGCCATTATCAAAAAAATAACATATTATTAGAAGAATACAGAAATAGTTAACAATTTAATATATAATAAAATGAAAAAAATAACATATATTACTTTAGCAATACTTTTTGTTGCAAAAACATTAAATGCAACAAACTATTATATTGATTATGAAAACGGATCAGATTCAAATAATGGTTTAACAACAGAAACCGCATGGAAGCATTGTCCTGATGATGATAATGCAACAGTAAATGCAGCATCTGCTAACTTTCAACCAGGTGATAATATTTATTTTAAGGGAGGCATTACTTATTACAGTAGATTTGAGATAGAGAATAGCGGTGTTGAGGATAACTACATTTCCTATATAGGTGACCAATGGCCCGGTCTTGAGGGAGTAAAAGCAATAATTTCAGGAGCAGATCCTCTCTCGCTAAATTGGACTCAATGCTCGGCTGCTGATGTGAATGGAAACGAGAATTATGCCAATATATATTGGGCCGATTTGGATGAAAATTATGATATTTTTGAGCAACAATTTTTTGCCAACACTAAAAAATTATACCCCGCCCAAGACCCAAATATATCAGATCCGTTTTGGGAAGACAAAATTGATGAGTATTATGTCGTAAGCACTCATAATTTAACAAGAACAAGTATTGTTGATTCAAATTATTTTAAGCAGGCAGATGCAGCTTATTGGGAAAATACATATGCTTTGATATGGGTCAATCCCAACGTTATTAATATTCGTAAAATTAATTCTTATTTGCCAGATCAATTTAAAATAACATTTGACTCATTAGCGTCAAATGCAATTTATGGCGATAGAAATCAATATTATTCCTTAATAAATAACATCAATTACCTTGACAGAGAAAGTGAATTTGTAATAGATGAAGAGAATTCAAGGATATATTTGTGGCCTACAGATGATATTACGAATACTAATTTAGAAATAAGTACACGTTCAAACGGAATAGACATATATGGAAAAAGCTATATTGTAATTGAAGGTTTTATTATTAGTGATTTTACGAGCAGTAATAATGCAAGTGCGATAAGAAATTCAAAAACCTGGGGTGATCCTGCAATAAACATAGTAATACGAAATAACGAGATAACTAACATAAAAACTAAAGATGGAAGAAAAGGCTGCCTATCATTTGCCAATGTTATAGGTCTTAATATTGAAAATAATTATATACATCATAATCAGCGAAATTCCGGGATAGGATGTTCGGCAACCGATGCTCTAATTCAGAATAATACAATTTTAAAGTGTGGTTATAAAGGTATTTGGCTCATGGGAGGCAATAACACGCATATACTTAATAATGATATAAGCGATATTTCCGGAACCCATTCTACTGCCATATCAGTTTTTACCAGTGAAAACACGTTGGTAGAAAGAAACCGTTTGTATAATTCAGGAGGCTTATTTTCAATGGAGGACAATGAAAATATAGTAATACATAATAATTTAATGTATTTTATGGGTGATCGAAATATTGGAGATATGGTTCGCGATAACCACAACGAACATGTGGGATATTTCATAGTAACAAATAATACGCTTCAAAATCATGGCAAGAATGGAGCCTTATCTTTTGATCCCGGAACAAATGACTCAACGAATGTTATTGTAAAAAATAATATTGCAGATGGTTGGTCATCAGCTTCAGTTCATTGTCAAACATCAAACAACATCTATACAGGTCTTTCATGGAGTCAAAAAGACATTTATGGTTGGCATTTAATGGAAGGTGAACAATTAGAAGAAGACCTGGTTAAGATATTTATTGATGCGGATAATCAAAACTACAAACTAAATATTGGCAGCCCTGCAATTGATTCCGGTGTAGACCTAACTGTTGAAATTCCACAAACAATGCAAGATGATATTGCAGCCATTTTCCCTGATTTTTCATTTGCTATTGATTATTTAGGCAGGACACGAAATTCTGGAATATCCTGGGATATAGGAGCATATGAATTTAGTTGTAGAGATACAGTTACTATAAGTATTGAAATATGTGAAGGGGATAACTATAATGGTTTATCAACCGATGGCACACATTACATTGATGATGTATCAATAACGGGATGTGACAGTATAACAAAAGTGATATTAACAGTTAATCCTGTTGATATAATTACTGAAAACAAAATAATTTGCGAAGGAGAAACTTATTTGGCAGGCGGGTTTAATCAAACAGAGGCCGGTACTTATTACGATACATTGAAAAATGTTAATGGTTGTGATAGCATTATTGTTACTAATTTAACTGTTAATCCTGCGTCAGCTTCCACAATTAACATAACAATATGTGAAGGAGAAAGTTATTTGGCTGGAGGGGCAAATCAAACTGCTTCAGGAACTTATACTGATGTTTTAGAAAATGCTACTGGTTGTGACAGTATAATTACTACTAATTTAACGATTAATGCTTGTAATAA
>CAZBZX010000190.1:0-8138 GCA_964496465.1 uncultured Bacteroidales bacterium | reverse complement strand
CCTATACCTGACTGCCAGGGAAAAAGTTTATGATGTTGATCAATATCCCCCTGTACCATATAGTTATATCCCATTACTTCGGTTACCCTGCCAATTCCGTTGTCCCAGCCTCCACTGCAGGCTGCTGTATAAGCTCTAGTGCTATCAAGACGTTTTGCATATTCCTGCATTGTTGCTGCTATTCTTTCTCCTTTAATATTTCCTTCTATTCCCCATTCTTCATTTCCTAATGACCAAATTACAATACTTGGATGATTTCGATCTCTTTTTATCATTCTTTCCAAATTGCTATAGTGATAATCGTTAATACCCATTAACCTGTTTTCATCCATCACCAAAATGCCCAACTTATCGCAAGCATCCAAAAATTCAGGAGCAGGTGGCTCGTGTGAAGTTCTAACCCCATTATTTCCCATTTCCTTAAGTTTTTTAATTCTAAATTCCTGTAAATCGTAAGGTAATGCTCTTCCAACTCCGGCATGGTCCTGATGTAAATTTGTGCCTACTATCTTAATGTTTTTACCATTAAGGAAAAATCCTTTATCAGGATCAAATTTTATGGTTCTAATACCAAATGTAGTATAATATTCATCTACTACTTTATTATTTTTTATAACACGTGTAATGAGTTTATACAGATTTGGATTTTCTATTGACCATAGTTTTGGGTTTTTAAATGAAAACCCGTTAATAAATTCTTTTTCCTTTCCTGGATCTAATATTAAGTTTTTATTTATTCCAGATACTACTTCATTACCATCCGAATCAATAATAATTTCAGCTATAGAAAATTTTGCTAATGAATTTGTATCATTTGTAATCGTGGTTTGTGTAGTAATTTTTGCTTTGTTGTTGGATACATCTGTTGTTACGAAAGTTCCATATTCAGATATATGTAAAGGATTTGTTTTCACAAGCCAAACATTTCTTATTATTCCAGCTCCTTCATAATACCAACCTTCTTCAATAGTTACATCAACACGAACAGCAACAACATTTTTATCTCCGTAATTTAAATAGTCAGTAATATCATAACTAAAAGGTGAACTTCCACAAATTTCAGTTCCCAAATAGAATCCATTTACCCAAACAATTGAATTTCTGTGCACTCCCTCAAATTCAACAGATATCTTTTTCCCTAAGTCTGATTCTTTTATTTCAAATTCTTTTCTATACCATCCTACACAATTTTCAGGATATTTTCTGCCTATAGCTCTATACCCATGACTATGTCCGCCATCTGCAGCAAAAGGTAATTCTACACACCAATCATGTGGTATATCTAGAATACGCCATGCACGATCATCAAAATTTTCAGCAGCAGCACCATCTCCAAATCCAGTTTTGGTTAAATATGAGAAATATCCTGTACCATTATTAAAATCTTTCCCTGCATCAGTAGCATGACCTAAAGCAAATTTCCAGTTTTGGTTTAATTTTATTCGTTCTCTGGTTGAGCCATCTTGATCAGAAATTGGATTTTTACAATATTGAAATAATAGTGTAGAAGCAATAACTAAAGGTAGTATAAGTTTTTTCATATTATATGTAGTTTTCAACAAAAATAATAAAATAAAAATAACATGTATATGTTTGGTCAAATATGATCAAAAGCATTATTTTAGTCACAAAAATCATAAATAAGTGATTAAATTATTTAAAGAAAACCAATATATTTTTCTTGTTTTTATATTAGTGATTATTGGATGTATTCCACTTTTTAGTGTTTTTTCAAAAGCTGAAATTCATATTTTTATTAATAAACTTAATCACCCGGTTTTTGATTTCTTTTTTAAGTATTTAACTTACTTAGGTGATGGAATATTTGTAGTTACCGTAGGTTTTATATTTCTTTTTGTAAAATACAGGTATAGTTTAATTATTATTTTTTCTTATTTATTTTCATCATTAATAGTACAATTTTTAAAGAGGATAGTCTTTTCTGATTTAGTAAGACCAATAAAATATTTTAAAGGAATATATGATTTACATTTGGTAGATGGAGTTGAAATGTATAAAGTGCAGAGTTTTCCAAGTGGTCATGCTACAGCTGCTTTTGCCATGTTTTTTTGTTTGGTATTTTTTTTACATAATAAAAAGCATAAAATCCTGTTATTTGTGTGTGCTTTATTTATTGCATATTCAAGAATGTATCTTTCACAACATTTTTTAATTGATGTATGGACCGGTTCAATAATAGGAGTAATTAGTTCAATAATAGTATATTTGTACATTGGTTATCAGCAATCAAGCTGGCTTGATTTATCTTTACTTAGTAATTTAAAATCGAAAAATGTTAAAGAATAACCTTTCTTTACAAATTAATATATTAATACTTATAATAAGTGTATTATTATTTATTCCATTTTTAGGTCAGGTTCACTTATTTGATTGGGATGAAATAAATTTTGCCGAATCTGCACGTGAAATGCTTTTAACAAAGGATTATTTAAATGTACAAATTAACTTTCAGCCATTTTGGGAAAAACCTCCATTATTTATTTGGCTCCAGGCAATTTCAATGAAGATATTTGGGGTAAATGAATTTGCTGCAAGATTTCCTAATGCCGTTTGTGGTATTATTACATTACAGGTCCTCTTTAGAATTGGTAAGAGGGTATTGAACCAACAATTTGCTTTTATTTGGGTATTATCTTTCGCTGGCTCATTATTACCATTTTTTTATTTTAAATCTGGAATAATTGATCCATGGTTTAACCTTTTTATCTTTTTAGGAATTTACTTCCTGTTTAATTACCTGGAATTTGATTTAAGAAAAAAAATAAATATTTCTTTATCAGCATTATTTATTGGATTGGCAATTCTTACCAAAGGCCCGGTTGCTTTATTGATTTTTGGATTAACGTGTTTTATTTACTTAATAATTAAAGGCTTTCGATTTAATGTTAAAATTTCTGAAGTATTTTTATTTTTAATTATACTTGTCTTTGTTGGGGGTTTTTGGTTCATTCTTCAGATTTTAAATGGGAATTTTAATATTATTCATGATTTTATAATTTATCAAATTAGGCTATTTAAAACTAAAGATGCAGGACATGGAGGATTTTTATTTTACCATTTTGTAATATTAATAGTTGGCGTTTTTCCTGCTTCAATATTTGCAATGAAGTCTTTTAAAAAAGGTTATTTTGAAGAATCAATCCAAAATAATTTTAAACAACTCATGGCCATTTTATTTTGGACAGTTATAATATTATTTACGATTGTGAAAACCAAAATTGTACATTATTCATCCATGTGTTATTTTCCTTTAACTTTTCTAGCTGCTTCAGTTCTTTACAAAATTATCCATTATAAAGAGAAGTTTAATAATTGGCTAGTAATAGGAGTTACTGGAATTGGTATTATATATGTTTTATTTATTTCTTTATTATCATTCATTGAAAAGAATAAACAATATTTAATTGACAAAGGAATTTTTTCTGATCCATTTGCTATTGCTAATTTAATGGCAGATGCAGGATATACGGGTTATGAATATTTAATTGGAATTGTTTTATTTGTGGCCATACTACTTTTTATATTTTTTAAAATTTCTCAGAATTACAAAGCATCTATTATTTCTTTATTTGTAGGATGCTTATTATTTATAGAATTGGCTGTGGTTTTTATAACTCCAAAAATCGAGAATTACACTCAACTCGCCGCCATTGAATTTTATAAGAGTTTAAAAGATAAAGATTGCTATGTGTCAACTTTGAAATTTAAAAGTTACGCCCAATATTTTTACACAGAAAAGAAAAAACCTGATAATAAAAAATCTTATAATACTCAATGGTTATTAAAAGGAGATATTGATAAAGATGTTTATTTTGTAATTAGAAATAATAAAATGCATACTTTTCTAAATAAACATGATGATATTGAATTACTTTATGAAAAGAATGGGTATGGTTTTTTGTTTAGAAAGAAAAAAGAGGATAAATGATATTAGAAAAAAAAGTTACCATAGTTTTACCAGCTTATAATGCTGAGTTAACTTTAGAACAAACATATAATGAAATACCTTTTGATATTGTTGATGAAGTAATTTTGGTTGATGATAATAGCAAAGATAATACAATAGAAAAAGCTAAAAGCCTTGGAATTAATCATATTATTGAGCATGAAGAAAATAAAGGTTATGGTGGTAATCAGAAATCATGCTATAATAAAGCCCTGGAATTAGGATCAGATATAATCATAATGTTACACCCTGACTATCAATATACTCCTAAATTGATTCATTCTATGGCTTTTTTAATTGCGAATGGTGTATTTGAAGTAGTATTAGGTTCAAGGATCTTAGGCAAGGGTGCATTGAAAGGCGGGATGCCCTGGTATAAATATTTAGCAAACCGGTTTTTAACATTATCACAAAATATTTTAATGAATCAAAAGCTTTCGGAATATCATACCGGATATAGGGCTTTTTCTAAAAATGTATTAGAAAAAATTAATTATAATGTAAATTCTGATGATTTTGTTTTTGACAATCAAATGCTTGCACAAATTTTTTATGCTGGTTTTGAAATTGCAGAAATAACCTGTCCGACAAAATATTTTGAAGAAGCTTCGTCTATAAATTTTAAAAGGAGTGCAAAATATGGGCTTGGAGTATTGATCGTTTCAATACAATATTTTTTGCAGAAATTAAAATTAGGGAATTTTAAAATATTTAGAAATTAAAAAAGCCTGCTAAAGTTTCAGCAGGCTTTTGTAATTTAATTTTATAAAAATATTTTAGAATATACTTACAGCTACAGTTAAACCTGCCATTACAACAGATACCATAGTCATTAATTTAATAAGAATATTTAAGGACGGGCCTGAGGTATCTTTGAAAGGATCACCAACAGTATCGCCAACAACACTAGCTTTATGAGCTTCGCTACCTTTTCCGCCATGATTACCTTTTTCAATATATTTTTTAGCATTGTCCCAAGCCCCACCTGCATTATTCAACATACATGCCAATGTAAATCCTGCTGTTAAGCCACCAACTAATAAACCAATAACACCTGCAACACCTAAAATTACTCCAATGGTAATAGGAACTGCAATAGCTAATAAGGAAGGAACAATCATTTCCCTTTGTGCTCCTTTTGTTGAAATAGCAACACAACTTGCATAATCAGGTTTTTGTGTACCTTTTAAAATGCCAGGCATTTCTCTGAATTGACGTCTTACTTCTTCAATCATTGCGCCAGCAGCACGACCAACAGCTTTCATTGTCATAGCGCTGAATAGGAAGGCCATCATAGCGCCTAAGAAGATCCCTACTAATAATAAAGGATTAAATATGCTCAAATCATAAGCTTCAGCAAAGTCTTTAATTGATGCAGTAGCAACATTAATTACTCGTTCACCATTTTCGGCAATAGGAATACTGGCAACTTTTTCAGCGTTGTAGAATATGATATCCCCAACATGAGAAATACCGTCTGCAGCTTTTCCTAACCAAAGTCTTACTTCTTCTAAGTAGGCAGCTAATAAAGCCATTGCAGTTAAAGCAGCAGAGCCAATTGCAAAACCTTTACCAGTGGCAGCAGTAGTATTACCAAGCATATCAAGAGCATCAGTTCTTTCTCTAACTTCTTTTGGAAGCTCAGCCATTTCAGCATTACCACCAGCATTATCGGCAATAGGCCCAAATGCATCAGTTGCTAATTGAATACCTAAAGTAGAAAGCATACCAACAGCAGCAAAACCAATTCCGTAAATTCCCATTCCAAAATTATGAAAGCCACCGGCAAAAGCAAATGCCCCAATTATACCTAAACCTATAGTAACTACTGGTATCCATGTTGAATACATACCCATTGCAATACCATCAATAATTGCTGTAGCAGGACCTTGTTCGGCTTGTTTTGCTATACCCCTGGTTGGTTTATATTCATCAGAAGTATATAATTCAGTACCTTGTCCAATAATCACCCCAGCTAACAATCCAGTTACAACAGAACCAAAAATACCCCAGGTAATCCAACCTGTATAAACTAATATAATAATAGCTATTAAAATTAAAATAGCACTACCCCCAGTACCCAATAATAAAGCATTTAATAAATTCTTTTGAGTTGCCGATTCTTTAGTTCTAACTAAGAATATACTTATAATAGAAATAAGAATTCCAACTGCAGCGACTAACATAGGTGCAATTACAGCTTTTTCAATGGTTATGTCTGCTGCATTTAAAGCGATGGCAGGTAGTGCAGCTCCCAAAGCAGCAGTTGCTAAAATGGATCCACAATATGATTCGTATAAGTCAGCTCCCATACCAGCAACATCACCAACATTATCACCAACATTATCAGCTATAGTAGCAGGATTTCTTGGATCATCTTCTGGTATTCCAGCTTCCACTTTACCAACTAAGTCAGCTCCAACATCTGCAGCTTTTGTATAGATACCACCACCAACCCTGGCGAATAATGCTTGCGTTGATGCACCCATACCGAATGTAAGCATGATTGTTGTTATTTCCCGAAGTTTAATTTGATGCATTTTTGCAACTGCTTCAGAATTTGCAAAATCAATTGCTCCTATACCATGTACAAAATCTAGGCCTAAGAAATGAAGGCCATGTTGCATATGTTCAGGGGTAAATACGAAGTTGTTTAATATATAGAACCATAATGCAATATCGAGTAAGCCAAATCCGACTACTATCAATCCCATTACTGCACCACTACGGAATGCAACTTTTAATCCTTTGTTTAATGATGTTCTGGCACCATTAGCAGTTCTTGCTGAAGCATGTGTAGCTGTTTTCATACCAAGAAAACCGCACAAAGCAGAGAAAAAACCTCCTGTTAAAAATGCTACAGGAACAAATGGATTTTGAACTCCAAAAAATGCCAATATAACTAAAATAACCAATAATACTAAGAAAATTTTACCTACAACTGTGTACTGACGATTTAAATATGCCATTGCACCTTCTCTAACTGCTTGAGCAATCTCTTTCATTTTATCAGTACCTTCACTTTCTTTCATTACTTGCTTAAAAAAGATATAGGCAAAAGTTAATGCAAGCAAAGAACACACGGGTATCAACCAAAAAATTGTTATACTTTCCATTTTTAAAATTATGTTTAATTAATAATAAATTTATACTAAGTTTTACTTATAATTTCTTTATTTTATTCCGATTATGCTCGCTGATTTCCACCAACTATAATGTTTTTCCTCTAATTCTTTTTGTTCAGGAAATGGATAAAACAGTAATGACTTTTCATCTCCAATAAAAAAACCATTTTTACACGTTCTATACAATATATCACCTTGGTAAAAGCGAATCACTGTTTTTTTAATTTTTTGTGGTTCATTTTTTAAACCTATTAAACAATCTCTTAAATGTTCAATATTTGGATATGGCAGATCTTCCACTGAAGCATTTATTGGGTCGTCTGAAAGACTATTCAGGTTTAGCTCAACAAAGAATAATTTTGGTATTCTAATATGATCAACCTGTCCGGTCATATAATACAGAAATTCTTTAGGATTTAATGAACTCGCAACTCTTGGGGTAACTGGTAGTAGTTCCTGGTAAAGATGTAATCCCAGATCATCCTCATCTGTAATAAATGGGGCTTGTTTTAATTCTAAAACTTTACCATCATCAGTAGTCAAATATAAACTTTTAAGGGCATTTAATGGAAGATTTTCTATTACTCTATAAATAGATATGTATACTGACCTTTTTGGATTCCCATTTTCTGGGACACACTTTCTATTTATATATTCAATATCGACAATATTTTTTACCAACTCCATATCAACTTCAAAAAATATTGCTTGTCCACGAGTTCTCTTTTCAGTACCAACAGCTAAATAGCTAGCAAAATCAGTTGGAGATAACATTGATGCAATTAAGGCTTCAGGTGTTGCGGACAAGTAAAGGTATCTATCCATTCCCTTGAAAATTTGTGGCAAAAGTATAAATACTGTTGAAATTAATGATATAATAATTGTAATTTTTTTATATCAACTTTACTATTTTTTATATAACTTTTTGAAAAATAATGATTTAATTAATTAATATTATTTTTGAGATGTTGAAAAGCACAAAAATTGTATTTATTATACTTTTAGAACATGCACCTGGCCTGATTCATATTTTAAAACTTTTATTT
>CAZBZX010000189.1:0-8140 GCA_964496465.1 uncultured Bacteroidales bacterium | reverse complement strand
ATAACTGAGCAAGAAGCATTAAACTATTGCCATGTTGCAAACGGGAATATGATTAAAGCCATTGAACTAATAAATAGCCAAGGTGAAGCATCATTTAATTTCGAAAAATTTACTTCACTCATGCGGTTATGTTTTAAAAAAAATTTACCTGAAATAAATAATTGGATAGATGAAATGTCTTCAATAGGAAGAGAAAAAATTAAAAGTTTTTTTGAATATAGCCTTCGAATATTAAGAGAAAGTTTTATGATAAATCAGGGGCTCTCACAAATTTCTTATTTAGATAGTAAAGAAAATGAGTTTTCTTCTAAATTTTCGCAGTTTATTAATCAATCAAATGTTTATAATATTTACGAAGAATTTAACAAGGCCCATTATTATATTGAAGCGAATGCCTATCATAAAATTATTTTTTTTGACTTGTCCTTAAAATTATTCAAGTTGATAAAACAGTAAATTTCATTAATTTTGCTTTTCTTTATTCATGAATGAATATTAGTACCAGATGAAATGTAATGAATGTATATCAAGAGGATGTCCGGCTTTTGAGAAAGATAATATTGAAAATCTACCAGAATTTAATTCCAATTCATATGCAAAGCTTGCTGTATATGACTGGCTTCAGGATATTCCTGTTGGAATGTTAAATAATGAAATAATTGAAGTTAGGTTTAAAAATACTCGCAAAGGCTATTATATCAACACAAATAAATTGCGGTTGAAGAAAGATGATATTATTGCTGTTGAAGCATCTCCGGGTCACGATATAGGGATTGTTTCCTTAACTGGTGATTTAATTTATTATCAGCTTTTTAAAGCAAATATTGATTTGGCAAATACTGAATTTAAAAAAGTATATCGGAAGGCAAAACCAGCTGATATAGAAAAATGGATTTCAGCTATTGAAATGGAACATGAAACCATGCTGGAAACTAGAAAAATATCTGAAGACCTGAAATTAGAAATGAAAATTGGAGATGTTGAATACCAGGGAGATAAAACTAAAGCCATATTTTATTATATTGCTGATGACAGGGTTGATTTCAGGGAATTAATTAAGATATTAGCCGATAAGTTCAAGATCAGAATTGAAATGAAACAAATTGGAGCCAGGCAAGAAGCTGGGAGAATAGGAGGAATAGGTCCATGTGGTAGGGAATTATGTTGCTCAACTTGGATCACAAATTTTGTTTCAGTTACAACAAATGCAGCCAGATATCAGGATGTTTCTTTAAATCCGCAAAAATTGGCTGGACAATGCAGTAAATTAAAGTGTTGCCTAAACTATGAGTTACCAACATATTTAGATGCCTTAGAAGATTTCCCACCAATGGAAACCAAACTCGAGACTAAAGAAGGATTATTCTATTGTTTTAAAAGAGATATTTTTAGAAGAATAATGTGGTTTTCATCTGATCCTGAAATTGCTGCAAATTTAATTCCGATTGCTGTTGATAGAGTTAAGAAATATATTGAAGCAAATAAGAAAGGGATAAAAATTGAAGAAATTATGGCGGAAGTAGAAGGGATTGATGTCAATATTATTGAATATGAAAATGTTGTAGGTCAAGACAGTCTCACAAGGTTTGAAGATAAACCATCGAATCAGAATAAGAATAAAAAAGATAATCGTAATAACCGGAATAATAGAAATAATAGAAATTATAGAAGAAGATAATTTTGTAAAAACGTATATTATTTAATGAGAAAAATCCTTCCAAATATCATTTTGCTTTTTATTTTTTTTTCATCTTGCGATACAAATAATATTTATAATCAATATGTGAATATTCCTGATGATATTTGGAATATGCAAAATATTGTTGAATTTAACCCTGATATAAGAGATACTTCGTCAATTTTTAATATTTATGTTCATATTAGAAATACTGGTGAATATCCAATGAGTAATTTATTTTTATTTGTCAAAACTACCTCACCTCAGGGGTTTTTTGTGAAAGATACTTTTGAATGTGTACTTACAGACTACAAAGGAAAATGGTTAGGAAAAGGATTTGGAAGTGTTTGGAATAATAAAATTCTATATAAGGAAAATGTAATTTTTCCATCTACTGGAAATTATTTATTTCAATTTGAACAAGCAATGCGTATAAATGAACTTCCTGGAATTATTGATGTTGGATTGAGCATTGAGAAAGTGGCTCATTAAAATTTTAATTTGTGAAGAGGAAATTAGAACGATTTGCCGAATTGTCAACATTTAAGCATGTAATTCAGCCGAGGTTAAGTGAAGTTTTAAATAAAGATTATATACTTAAAAATAAATGGAATAAAGATTTTTTTTTGAACGATAACCCGATTATTATCGAATTAGGTTGCGGTAAAGGAGAATATACTATTGGTTTGGCCAAAAAATATAAAAATAGAAATTTTATTGGAATAGATATAAAAGGAGCAAGAATTTGGAGGGGGGCAAAAACAATAAATGAAGAAGGTATAAAAAATGCAGGATTTTTACGTTCACGAATTGAATTTATAGATTCATTTTTTGGTGAAAACGAAATTTCAGAAATTTGGTTAACATTCTCCGATCCACAATTAAAAAAACCTAGAAAAAGGCTTACCTCACCTCTATTTTTAAATAAGTATAAAAATTTTCTTACAAAAGATGGAATTATTCACTTAAAGACTGATAATTCAGAACTCTACGAATACACGTTAAATTTAGCTCATTTTAATAATTTACCTGTTATTTCATTCTCTGATGATTTATATAATACATCATATATATTTGAAGCAAAGATGTTCCAGACTTTCTATGAATCGAAGTTTTTAGATGAAGGTATTAAAATTAAGTATTTAAGTTTTAAACTTAATGAAAATAAAATTGAGGATTTACCAGATGGGAGATGATTCTTTTTTTGATAAAGTTTACCAAATAACAAAATTAATTCCATATGGAAGGGTAAGTTCATACGGAGCAATAGCAAAATATCTTGGAACTGCCAGATCGGCGAGAATGGTAGGATGGGCACTTAATAATTGCCATAGTTTACCTGAATTTATTCCTGCACACCGAGTAGTTAACCGAAACGGACAATTAACCGGGAAGCATCATTTTGGCACCTCTGGTAATATGCAACAATTGCTTGAAAATGAGGGAATAATTATTAAAGATGATCAGATAATAAATTTTAAGGAATTATTTTGGGATCCGGTAAAAGAATTAATATAATCCAAAAATCATTTGTATTAAATATTAACTTTGTATAATCAAATGATGTAATCATAACATTAATGAGTTTATCAAAAGACAAAATTCTCGAGATATTAAGAAAAGTAACTTATCCTGGTAAGCAAAATAACATTGTTGATGATGGAATGGTGCAGGATTTGGAGATTAACGATGATTCAATAGTCTTTTCGTTAATATTTGAAAAAAGCAATGACCCCTTAATAAATTCTATTCGGAAAGCATGTATTAAAATACTTAACAAAATATATGGAAATAAAATAAAAATTGATATAAGAGTAAAAGCACACAAAGTATTTACTGAAAGGGAGATTTTACCAGGTGTAAATAATATTATTGCTGTTGCGTCTGGTAAAGGAGGCGTTGGGAAATCAACTATAGCTGTTAATTTGGCGGTAGCTATTGCAAAAATGAATTATAAAGTTGGATTAATTGATGCAGATGTTTATGGACCATCAATCCCTAAAATGTTTAATACTGAAAATTCAACTCCATTGGCAAAGGAACAAAATGGGAAGGCAATTGTTGTTCCCATTGAAAAATATGGTGTAAAAATGTTAAGCATTGGGTTTTTTGTTAAACCGGATGACGCATTAATCTGGAGGGGACCAATGGCTACAGGAGTGCTTAAACAACTTATTAATGATGCGGATTGGGGAGAGCTGGATTATTTAATTATTGATTTGCCACCAGGAACAGGAGATGTTCATTTAACAATGGTTCAGGAAGTTCCGGTTACCGGGGTGATCATGGTAAGCACACCCCAGGATGTTGCTCTTTCCGATGCTCGTAAAGGATTAAGTATGTTTAACAGTAAAGCAATAAATGTTCCGATTTTAGGTATTATTGAAAATATGGCCTGGTTTACACCAGAGGAATTACCTGATAAAAAGTATTATATTTTTGGTAAAGATGGGGTGAAAAACTTTGCAAATGAAAAAGGTATAAATTTACTTGGTCAAATTCCAATTGTGCAAGGTATCCGGGAAGGCGGGGATAGCGGATGTCCTTCAGCCTTAAACGATGACTTAATGGGAAAAGTTTTTAACCAACTTGCACAAGAAGTAATTAACCAGGTTGAGATAAGAAATAAATTATTAGAACCTTCAAAAAAAGTAAAGATCAATAAATAATTATAGTATGGGAAAAAGTCAAGAATTAATTGAAAAAGTAGAACAAGCACTCGAAAAAGTACGACCGTATCTGCAATCAGATGGTGGAGATATTTCGCTTGTTGAATTAACGGAAGATTTAACGGTTAAAGTCAAATTAACTGGCGCATGTCAGGGATGCCCTTATAGTATGCAAACATTAAAAGCGGGAGTTGAAATGGCTGTTAAAAAAGAACTACCTGAAATTAAAGAAGTAATAGCTGTTTAAATTAAATTTGTAATTAATAAGTTATTTAATTATTTTCCTTTAATCAATTTAATATAGTAAACTTGTCGTTTATTTTTTTTCATTCATATAAAATATGATTTGAAAAAAAGAGTTTATTGTTAGTAGGAAACAATAAATATTAGGAGAATTGCATAAAATCGGTTTAAAATATCTTGTAATTATTGCATTAGTTCTATTCCTGTCAGATTGTTCAACAGAGAAGAATACGGGGTTAACAAGATCTTACCATAATCTTACTGCTCATTATAATATTTTTTTTAATGGTGAAGAGAGTTTCAAGAAAGGATTAAAGAAAATGGAATTATCTTTTACAGATAACTATGCCAAAATTTTACCAATGTTTAAATATTCTGATGAAGAAGTTGCTAGTAATATTGCTCCAGATATGGACAGAGCTGTTAAAAAATCTTCAAAGCTTATTTCGATGCATTCGATTACAGCCAAACCAAAGCGCAAAAAAGGGGCTCTATCAAAGAGAGAAAAGGAGTTTTATAGTAAAAATGAATTTAATAAATGGGTTGATGATGCTTACCTATTAATTGGAAAAGCAAATTTTTATAAAAGAGATTTTTCTACTGCTGAGCAAACATTAAAATTTGTAATTTCAAATTATCCAAAAACAAAAGAATTTTATATTGCTCAATTATATTTATTAAGAACATTTATTGAGTCGAAAGAATTTAAAAAAGCGGGGGAATTATTTGATAAAATTAGTTCGGATAAAAAACTGCCTGCAAAAATGATGGGCGAGTTTAATGCTATTTATAGTGATTATTATCTTAAACAAAAACAATTTGAACTAGCAATTCCAAAATTAATTAAAACAATAGAAAAAACCCGTAAAAAGAAATTAAAAACCCGCTATACTTTTATACTGGCACAGGTGTATCATATCCAAAAAAATAATGATAAAGCAATAGAATGCTATGAAAAAGTCTTGAAGCTGAATCCTACCTATGATATGACTTTTAATGCTAAAATAAAACGGGCGACTTTACTTGATGCTGGATCAGGAGAGAGTAATGAAATTAAGAAGGAATTGAAAAAAATGCTTAAAGATGACAAGAACAAGGAATATTTAGATCAGATATATTATGCGCTTGGAAAAATTGCATTAAATGAGGGGGATAAAGAAAAAGCAATCGATTATTTTAAAAAGTCATCAAATGCAAGTATTTTTAATACAACTCAAAAAGTAATGTCGTTTTTACAACTTGCTGAATTATACTTTGAAATGCCAAAATATCAATTGGCAAAAGCATATTACGACAGTACTGTAGCTTTTATTACCACCGATTATCCTAATTATGATGAAATTATTGTGAATACAAAAATTTTAAATGAATTAGTAACCAATTTAAATATTATTGAATATCAGGATAGCTTGCAGAAAGTTGCTGCAATGTCTGAAAGCGAAAGAGAAAAATTAATTGACAAATTGATAGAAAAAGCGGAAGAAGAAGAAAAATTAAAGCAAGAAATGCTTGAAATGCAGAGATTAAATAAAATGTACAATACTAATGCCGATAATTCTTACAGAACCAATATATCAAGTACTGGTAAGTGGTATTTCTATAATCCCAGTGCTATGAGTTTTGGACAAACTGAATTTCAGCGGATTTGGGGAAATAGAAAGCTTGAAGATAATTGGCGACGAAGTAATAAACAATCAATAGATCAATTTACGAAAACCGACGAAGTTGAAGATTCAACGATAGTTGTTTCTGAAAAAGACAAGTATAAAAAAACAGACAGAAATTATTATTTGGCTGATTTACCATTTACTGAAGAAAAGATGGCGAATTCAAATAAGTTGATAGCTGAGGCTTATTTTAATGCAGGAAAAATTTATCGTGAAAAACTAGAAGACAATGAACTTGCAAAAAGTTCATTTGAAAATATGATAAAAAGATATCCTGAAGATGAAAATGCTTTACAGGCTTATTACTATCTTTACCTAATAAGTAAAGCTCTTGGAGACATTTCTTCAGCAGATTATTATAAAAATATTATTTTAAGAAAATATCCAACCAGCAATTATGTTCAGATTTTAACTAATCCTAATTATGTAAAAGAAGTAGAAGCAAGACTTGACAAAATCGAACAGTTTTATTATGAAACATATAATTACTATATTAATGGGCAGTTTGATCTAGTGAGATCGAATTATGCTTTTGCGCAAGCGAATTATTCTGACAGTTATTTAATGCCGAAATTTATGATGTTGAAATCACTTACTGAAGGTGAAAATAATAATAGAAGGAAATTAAAATCAGCCTTACAAGAGGTTATTAAATCTTATCCCGAAAATGAGGTTGCTGTAATTGCTAAAGATATTATTACAGCTATTGAAGAGATGGAATTTAAAACAGAGGAAATAACTGAAAAAACTGATATAACTAAAGAAGAAACAGATAAGATAGCAAAACAAAATGAATTACTGTATACTTTAAATAAAGATACAGCACATGTTGTTGTGCTAATAGCTAAAACTTCAATTGATATTAATCAGTTTAAATTTAACATAACTTCTTACATTGTTGACTATTACGACTTTGATAAGCAGATAATTTCAGATGAACCATTTAGTGAATCGTTTAGAATTATCAAAGTTACAGGTTTTGAAAATGCAGATACTTCAATGGTATTTTATAGAGGAATATTGAATGATAAAAATACTTTGGCCGGATTTGATCCGAAAGATTATCAATTATTTGTAATTTCTGTCACAAATTACAACGTATTTATGAAAGACAAGTCGGTTATTGATTATAAACGATTTTTTATTGAAAATTATTTAAAGAAGTAATTTAACTTACTCAAACCAATGAAAAAGCTTAGCATTCTTTGGGCAGATGATGAGATTGATTTATTAAAACCGCATGTGCTGTTTCTGGAACAAAAAGATTTTGAAGTTCAAACTGCATATAATGGACAGGATGCTATAAATTTATTTAAAGCAAAACGTTTTGATATTGTTTTTTTAGATGAAAATATGCCTGGTTTAAGTGGGTTGGAAACACTTGATAAGCTGAAAGTGATAAATCCAAATGTACCCATTGTAATGATTACGAAAAGTGAAGAAGAAAATATTATGGATGCAGCTATAGGTTCAAAAATTGCTGATTACTTAATAAAACCGGTTAATCCAAATCAGATATTATTATCAATTAAGAAACATGTTTATAATAAACAATTAATTTCTCAAAAAGCTACTTCAGACTATCAACAGGAATTTGGTATTATCAGTCAGTTGATCAGTTCAGCAAATAAACCGGATGATTGGATTTACATATATAAAAAACTGGTATATTGGGAACTTGAAATAGGCGTATCTTCTGGACAGGAATTGAATGAAATAGTTAAAATGCAATATAATGAGGCAAATACACAATTTGCTAAGTTTATTAAAAATAACTATTTAGAGTGGTTTAATGGAAAATCTCACGAAAAGCCACTATTATCGCCTAATATTTTTAGTTCTGTTGTTTTTCCTCAAATCGAGAAACATGGAAAAAAAGCATT
>CAZBZX010000188.1:0-8168 GCA_964496465.1 uncultured Bacteroidales bacterium | reverse complement strand
GATCAAATTGAAGATCAGGTTACAAATAAAAAAATGACCCCGGAAGAAAAGACAGCTCTCAAGCTTGATATAGGAAAAATTCCAGAAATTCTTCTTGATAATACTGACAGGAATCGAACATCACCCTTCGCGTTCACAGGTAACCGATTTGAATTCAGAGCTGTTGGTGGAAGCGCAAATTGTGCTACTGCCATGACAGTTTTAAATGCTGCAGTTGCTCACCAATTAATAGAATTTAAAAAAGATGTCGATAAATTAATAAATAAAGGAGTTAAGCAGGACGAAGCTATATTCCAGGTGTTAAGAAAATATATCATTGAATCAAAACCAATTCGTTTCGAAGGTGATGGCTATAGTGATGATTGGATTAAAGAAGCTGAAAGACGAGGATTAACAAATATTAAAGATGTTCCTGAAGCCCTTGATGCTTATTTAAGCGAAAAAGCAAAAAATCTGTTTTTTGATTTAGGTATATTCACACAAAAAGAGCTGGAAGGGAGAACCGAGGTTGAATATGAAAAATATACAAAAAAAATACAGATTGAAGCTCGTGTTTTAGGCGATCTGGCTTCAAATCATATTATACCTATTGCTATTAAATATCAGAATATTTTGATGAGCAATGTAATCCAATTAAAAGAAATTTTTGGTGAAGAATATGAAAAATTATCTTGTAACAGATTAGAACTTATCGGAGAAATATCTGATCATGTGACTATAATCAAATTGAAAACAAATGAAATGATAGAAGCAAGGAAAGTAGCTAATAAAATTGAAAATGAAAGAAAAAAAGCCGGGGCATATTCTAATAAAGTGGCTCCATATTTAGATGATATAAGATATCATATCGACAAGCTTGAATTAATTATTGATGATGAAATGTGGCCTTTACCAAAGTATAGGGAAATATTATTTACAAAATAAATGAAAAAAGTATATTTTTAATTTTTAGGGAATGCTTTAGTTTTTTTATTCTAAACACAATTATTAAAAGATTTTTCTGTTAATTTTAAAGATCTCATTTATTATTTATTTCTTGAACATTCAAAAAACACATGGCATCTTTGAATTTTTAAATCAATAGAAAATTATTTACTTTTACAACAGTTCATTATTAAAAAATAATATTTTATAATATTTCGAGCAATTAATTTTTGTAAATATAATCGAATGAAAAACATAAAATACTTCGCTGTTTTTACATTATTATGGTGTTTGGCTATTTCCTCGTTTGCTCAAAAAACAAAGGAAGCAAGAGCAAATGAAGCTTATCAGGCTGGGGAATATAATAGGGCAGTGCTTTTATTTAAGGATGCCTATACTAATATGTCTGATAAGGAAAAGAAAAAAGAAGTCCTTTATAAAATTGCTAATTGTTACCGGCTTGTTAATGACTCAAAAAAAGCTGAAATGTGGTTTTCCAAAGTAATTAAAAAAGACTACCCCAATCCAATTATATATTTATATATGGCCGAAGCCCTAAAAATGAATTCGAAATATGAAGAAGCAATAGAAAATTATAATAAATACAAAGAATTAGTTCCAGATGATCCGAAAGTAGAAGAGGGATTAAAATCATGCGAGCTTGCCATGCAGTGGTTATCAAATCCTTCAGGATATCAGGTGCAGGAGATGAAATTTTTTAACTCAAAACAAAATGATTTCAGCCCCGCATTTGCTACTGAAGATTATTCAACTGTTTATTTTACTTCTTTAAGAGAAGAAGCTACCGGAACCAGTAAACACGGAGCAACCGGTTATAACTTTGCTGATATTTTTTCATCAACAATGGATAGAAAAGGTAAATGGAGCACACCTGTTCCTTTGGGAGAAAGCATAAATACTGAATTTGAAGATGGTGTATGCAGCTTTTCAAATGATTATTCAACCATGTATTTTACGAGATGCGAGGTTGACAAAAAAAGTAAAATGGGATGTAAAATATATTATGCAAATAAAAAGGGGGACGATTGGAGCAAACCAGAAGAAATAAAAATTGTTGATGATAGTTTAATCGCTGCACATCCGGCAATTTCGCCTGATGGTCTTACTTTATACTTTACATCAAATATGCCTGGCGGATTTGGTGGGAAAGATATTTGGATGCTTAAAAGAGAAAATAAATCAGGTGAGTTCGGTAGTCCGATAAATATGGGTGGTGAAATAAATACACCAGGTGATGAATTATTTCCTTTTATGCATCATGATGGAACTTTCTATTTTGCCTCTAACGGACATATTAGCATGGGTGGTCTTGATATTTTAAAAGCAAAACTAAATGAAAAAGACCTTTGGGATGTAGAAAATATGAGATATCCTGTGAATTCACCTTCTGACGATTTTGGAATTGTTTTTGAATCTGATAAAGAAAGAGGCTTTCTTTCATCAGGCAGAGATGGCAAAAATGGAGCTGATGATATTTATGCTTTCTACCTGCCACCTTTAAAGTATAGTATTTCGGGAATAGTTAAAGATGCTAAAACTGATGAAATAATTCCGGCAACTGTTGTTAAATTAATTGGTAGTGATGGGACAACATTAACAAATGAAGCGCTTGATGATGCCACATTCAAGTTTATGCTTCGGCCAAACACCGATTACATATTTATATTTTCGAAAAAAGGTTATTTAAATGGTAAAGCAAAAGAAACCACAAAAGGGCTTGGTGAAAGTAAAGATTTTTACACCACAATTCATTTATCTGCTATTGATAAACCAATTGTAGTACCAAATATTTTCTACGATTTTGGAAAATATGAACTAAGACCTGAATCAATGGTTGCATTAGATAATTTAGTAGAAATCCTTCGCGATAACCCAACAGTAACTATTGAATTAGGTTCACATACAGATAACAGAGGTTCAGATGAATTTAATCTAGAACTATCTCAAAAGCGCGCTCAGTCAGTTGTTGATTATTTGATACAAAAAGGTATTCAACCTGACAGGTTAACTGCGAAAGGTTATGCGGCAACTATGCCAATTGTTGTTGATAAAAGAACTGCAGATACAAAAGATTTCTTAAAAGTTGGTGATGTTTTAAATACATCATTTATTAACAACCTTCCAAATGAAGATCAACGAGAAGCCGCTCATTATTTTAACAGGCGTACTGAATTTAAAGTTCTGCGAACAGACTATGGGAAAGATAAAAAATAATGTAATTTAAATATTAACTTCAAATCGGGTTCGCTTAACGTTCCCGATTTTTTATTTTTGTAAATTACTTAAGCTTAATAAAATCATATGAATTTGAACGAAAGAATAAAAGTGTTTGAAGTTTTAGGTAAATTTTTATGCCAATTTATTAACGATGGTAGAGTGAATCAATCATTAAACACACTAAATAATAAATTTTATAAATCCTTCGAAGAAGCAATTACAAACTCACACATATTTAATCCCTGGTTTACGGAAAATAATGTTAGAGAGTCTATTCATGCCATAACCCAATTAATAACAAAAAAAAATCTAACAAAATGGTTAAATAACTATGATCTTAAGATAAAATCAGTAAAAAAAATTGGTGTTGTATTAGCAGGAAATATTCCTTTGGTGGGTTTTCACGATTTCTTATCAGTCATTATAACTGGTCATGTATTTATTGGTAAACTTTCCTCAAAAGATGATAAGCTATTTCCATTAATAAAATCCATTATATTAGAAATAAGAAAAGAATTAAAAGATTTTATACATTTTACATTGAATAAACTGGAAAATTATGATGCTGTAATTGCTACCGGAAGCAATAATTCTGCCCGGTATTTTAATTATTATTTTGGAAAATACCCTCATATAATTCGTAAAAACCGAAATGGGATAGCTGTTTTGACAGGTAAAGAGTCTAAAACAGAACTTGAAAATCTAGGTAAAGACATATTCCAGTATTTTGGATTAGGATGCAGAAATGTTTCGAAATTATTGGTTCCTGAAAATTATAATTTTACTGCATTTTTTCAGGCTATTGAAAATAATAATTATTTATATAACCATAATAAATATGCTAATAATGTTGATTATAACAGATCTGTTTATTTAATGAATAGAGCTCCCTTCCTTGACAATGGATTTTTATTATTAAAGGAAGATTTGACAATTGCATCTCCTATTGGTGTGGTTTATTACAGTTATTACAAGTCGCATGATGATATAATAAAATACATTAAGGATAATTCTGAAAAAATTCAATGTATCTTAACTAAAGATTCTTTAATTAAAAATAAAATCCCTTTTGGAAAATCTCAATACCCTGAATTATTTGATTATGCTGATGAAATTGATACCATTGAATTTCTTGCTAATTTATAATTAAATGGATAATCACCTAATTACAATACTTGGCCCAACAGGAATTGGAAAAACCGATTTAACTATAAAAATTGCCAGGCACTTTAATGCAGAGATCATTTCATCCGATTCAAGACAAATTTATAAAGAAATGAAAATTGGAACGGCTGTTCCGTCAGACGAACAATTAAAAAATGTAACACACCATTTTATTGGAAATAAATCGATATACGATTATTACAATGCCAGTATGTTTGAAATTGAAGTGCTGGATTTAATGGAAAATTTATTTAAAAAAAATAAGGTTGTTTGCATGACAGGTGGTTCAGGTTTATATATTGATGCTGTTTGTTTAGGGATTGATGATATTCCAACTGTAGATGAGGAAATACGTACTCAATTAGCAAAACGATTACTTGATGAAGGAATTGCAAGTTTAAGAAAAGAATTAAAATATCTCGATCCTGAATATTATTCTCAGGTTGATCTTAAAAATCCAAAACGGATCTTAAAAGCACTGGAAATTTCAATTCAGACAGGAAAACCTTATTCAGCATTCCTTACACGTGAAAAAAAAGTAAGAAAATTCAACATCATTAAAATTGGGTTGGAAATGAAACGGGAAGATCTTTACGATAGAATTAATAAGAGAGTAGTTATTATGATACATAACAATCTCCTTGAGGAAGCAAAAAGTTTATATCCCTATCGAAATAATAATGCATTAAATACAGTTGGTTATAAAGAATTATTTAATCATCTTGAAGGCGAAAGTTCACTTGAAGAAGCTATTGAACTAATAAAAAGAAATACCAGGCGATATGCCAGAAGGCAAATAACCTGGTTTAATCGGTATAAGGATATAAAATGGTTTCATCCTGATATGAGCCAAGAAATAATTCAGTATATTGATAAAATATTAACTGCTAATAATGAATGATAATAATTTATAATAAAAATACTGATCCTTATTTTAATATTGCTTCAGAAGAATATTTTCTCCATAATTTTTCTGAGGATATCTTTTTAATATATCAAAACCAACCCTCTGTTATTGTTGGCAAGCATCAAAATGCAGTAAAAGAAGTAAACCAAAAATTTATTTTCACTAATAAATTACCGGTCATCAGAAGGATTACTGGAGGCGGGACTGTGTATCATGATTTAGGGAACATTAATTTTTCATTTATTTTAAATGGGGAAAAAGGTAAATTAATTGATTTTAAAAGATACACACAGCCAATTGTTGATTTTCTTCAACAGATTGGAATTGATGCAACCCTCGGGGAAAGAAACAATATTTTCATTCATTCATTAAAAATATCAGGTAATGCCGAACATGTTTTTAAAAAAAGGGTGTTACATCATGGTACTCTTTTGTTTAATTCCAATCTAGAAGATCTCGAAAAAAGTATAAAAACTGATCAATCTGATTATAATGACAAATCGGTAAAATCGGTAAAAAGTAACGTTACAAACATCCAAAACCATCTTTCTCAATCAATTCCTATTCAAAAATTTATTCAACAATTAATGAGTTATATTAAAGAATTATATGGGTGTAAAAATTATAAAATCAATATAAATGATGAATTAAACATACAAAAGTTTATTGATGAAAAATATTCAAAATGGGAATGGAATTATGGTTATTCCCCGGTTTATCAATTAACAAGAAAAATTGAAATTGATAATAAGACTCTGTTTATTTCTATAGAAGTAAAAAAAGGAATAATAGAAAATATTAATTTAAATGGAGACTTATTTTCTAAAGAAATAATAGAAAAAATTCAAAAAGGATGTACTGGAATTCGACATGATTATTCAGATATTTTTCATATTTTTAATTCACTGAACTTTAACAAACTTTTACTTGAAAAAATAATAGATAATTTATTCTAATCGAAACTTCATCATGTAACAATCGTAGTTAAAAGAAATTTTTTAATGAAAGATCTAAGGTTATATATTTTTTTCATTTTCTTTATTATTTTATTATGTAATTCGGTTTTCTCGGCAAGCGACAGTTTGCAAGTAAAACCAAAAGCGATCAATGGTATTATAGATCTTTCAAACTGGAATTATGAAGAGAATGGCACTTCAAAATTAGATGGTGAATGGGAATTTTACTGGAAACAACTTTTAACTCCTGATGATTTTATAGATTCAACTATAAAAAAACAAATGCACCTGATAAAAGTGCCAGGCAGTTGGACCAAGCTCCCTATTGACTCAATAAAACTTCCACACGATGGTTATGGTACCTACAGGTTAACAATTTTAATTGACACTTTACATACTAATTATGGACTAAAAATTAACGATGTTTTTTCTAGTTATAAATTATGGATTAATGGCAAATTTTATACAGAAGTTGGAAAAGTTAGTGACCAAAAAGAAGTAGCCCAACCTACATTTTATTCTAAAGAATTCCCAATTACCATTAATCAAAATAATTCATTAAACAAAAATCAAAAGATTGAAATTATAATCCAGGCTTCGAATTTTCATCATTTAAAAGCCGGTATAAAATTCCCGCTTTACTTTGGTACACATGATGCAATTTTAAATAATGTAAAAAATTCCTATATCCTTAACCTGATAATTGTTGGTATTTTATTAATTATTGGTTTAAACCATTTAATCCATTATATACTTAGAAGAAAAGACCCTTCAAATTTATATTTCGGAATTTTATGTATTGTAATGATTTTAAGAAACATTACTACAAATGACCGAATCATTTCTTATTGGTTTCCTCAAATTAACTGGCATCTATTAGTAAAGCTTGACAATTTTTCGGGTTTTGGCACCATTGCTCTTTTTGCTTTATTTCTATATGTATTATTTAAATCCGATTTCCCAAAATTGGCAGTTTATATACTTGTAAGCATTGGAATAATTATTGCATTTATAATCTTCGCCACCCCAATTACCTTTTTTATAAAATACCAAACTTTTTATGAATTATATGTTTTAATTGGTGGTTTATATTTAACCTTTTACATTTTATTAAAAGCTTCAATTAAAGGCAGAGAAGGTGCTTTTATCACTTTTATTGGATTTGTTGTTTTATACGGAACCGCAATAAATGATGTGTTAAGTAATATGAACATAACCAAAGGTGCTTACTTAGCGCCGTATGGAGTTGTGTTTTATATGATAATTCAATCATTTATTTTAAATAGAAGGTCAGCCTTTGCTTTAAAGGAAAATGAAACATTAAGTAATGAGCTCAATAATGAAAAACAAAACCTTGAAAGCAATATTAAACAGCGTACTGATGAATTGTTTATACAAAATCGCGAATTAATTAAATTAAGGAGAAAAGAACAGCGCCGTAACTGGTATAATGAGGGGTATGCATTATTAAGTGACATCCTGAACAAAGAAAAAGACAATATTGAAATACTGGTTGAAAAAATGTTGTCAGCATTAATAAAACATTTAGAAGCCCAACTAGGTTTGATTTATCTTATTAATGTGAAAAAAGAAAATGAAACATTAGAATTAATGGCTACTTATGGTGCTGATAAAGAATCATTAAATAAAAAAGAGGTATTACCCGGAGAAGGAACTATCGGTACTTGTTTTAAAAATAATAAGTCAATTATTTATACTGATATTCCTGATGATTATATTAAAATTAGTTCTGGAATGGGAGAAGCCAAACCATATTCCCTTGCACTTGTACCAATGAAATTAAATGAAAAAGCTTTTGGAGTGTTTGAAATTGGATCATTTAAAAAAATTCAGGATTATGAACTTGAATTAATTGAAAATATGGCTTCAAATTTAGCTTCAACAATAAATACTTCAAGAATTAACCAGAAATCATCAGGTATGGTTTCAAAATACACCGATTTGGAAATTGATCTAAA
>CAZBZX010000187.1:0-8184 GCA_964496465.1 uncultured Bacteroidales bacterium | reverse complement strand
ACCACCAGTTCATCACTTAAAAAGCTTAAATCATTAATATTTTTTAAGGTATTAATTTGAAATAGCTTTTTAAGCGATTTGTTAACCATCTCAACTTGTCCGTTTCTCTGGTAAGCGATTATACTTACATCAATATTTTGAACTATATTTTGTAAATAATGATAATGTTCTTCTTTTTCCGAACGTACTGCCTGAAAGTCTTTTATAACATCATTAAATGCTTTATTCAACTCATTAAATGAAGATCCCATTTCTTCAATATGGAAAGACCTCGTAAATTCAGCAAATCGAATTGATTCAAGAAAACTGGCTAATTCTCGATTTGTTTTATCCACATATTTAAAAAATGAAAAGATTTGAATAATTATTAAAAATCCAATTAAAAAAGGGGTAATATGAAATTGAGAAGATAAGGTATAAAAAAACAAAAATATAGTTGCAGAAAGCAACAATATTCTAGATACACTTACAAATTTAAAATTTTTATAAACCATATTTTCCCATTCTTCTATAAAGAGATGTTCTTGTTAAACCTAAATCAGTTGCAGCCTGACTAATATTTCCCTGGTGTTGTTTTAAAACTTTTACAATGATATTTTTTTCAATATCTGCTAAATTATAGGTATCTAATTCCAGGTCATCAGTTTTAGGACTAGAGGTGCTTAGAATAAAATCTTCTGGTTGTAAAACAGTTGATTCGCTCATTATAATAGCTCGTTCAATTGCATGCTGCAGTTCCCGTACATTCCCAGGCCAGTCATAATGGTTCATTTTTTTTAAAGCAGCTGCACTAATTCCTTTAAATGATTTTTTATACTTTTTTGAATACATTTTTAAGAAATGCTCAGCTAATACTGGAATATCTCCGGTACGTTCTTTTAAAGGAGGTAAATGAATTTCAACTGTATTTATTCTAAAAAGAAGATCCTGTCTGAATTCCCCATCATTTATCATTTGATAAAGATTATTATTTGTAGCACATATTAATCGAACATCAATCGTTTTTGGATTATTTGAACCTACCCGGATAACTTCCCGTCTTTCAATAATTGTTAATAGTTTGGACTGCATTGGTAATGATAAATTACCAATTTCATCTAAAAATAATGTTCCCCCGGAAGCAATTTCAAAACGACCAGGTTTATCATTTTTAGCATCAGTAAATGCCCCTTTTACATGTCCGAATAATTCACTTTCAAATATTGTTTCTGCAATTGAGCCTAAATCAACACTTACAAAAACATCTTCATTCCGTAATGAGTTTCTATAAATTGCCCGTGCTACAAGTTCTTTTCCAGTTCCATTTTCACCTAAAATCAGGATATTAGCATCTGTGGCAGCAACTTTTTTAATCGTTTTGAAAACTTCCTGCATTTCAGGAGATGTACCAATAAAATCATGAAAAGGTTGATCAATTGCAGAACTCAATTCCTTTTGTCTTTGTCTTAATTCATCCGCTTCCTTGCGAGATTGTTTTAATTTGATGGCTGAAGAAATAGTAGCCAGTAATTTTTCATTTTGCCAGGGTTTTAAGATAAAATCGGTTGCTCCGGCTTTTATCGCTTTTACAGCCTTTTCTGCATCTCCGTAAGCAGTAATAAATAAAACAACTGCTAATGGATCAATCTCAAGTATTCTTTTTAATGTTTCGAAACCTTCTTTACCGCTAATGGCATCTTTTGTGAAATTCATATCCAGAAGGATAACATCATAATTGGTGTTTTTTAGCATGTCAGTTATATCATTCGGAGAACTTGTTGTATCGATTGTCCCATAATGTGGCTTTAAAAGAAGTTTTAAAGCAAATAGAATATCTTCATTATCATCAATGGCTAATATTTTAGCTGTATTGTTTTCCATACTAAACTTGACTTTTAATTTTTTTTTTATAAAGATAGAAGATATTTTTGAATTGTCCATTTTCGTACATTTTATGTAATGGATTCGAACAGATCATAAAATACCAATTCATTTTATTTATTTATTATTTTATTGATTAATAAAAAGTTACGTAAAGTGGCATAATAAATGGATGTTAATACAAAAATTTTATATATGGACAGAAAAATCGAACAGAAACGATTTAATTTTAAAAAGTACATGCTGCCTACAATTGTTGTAGTTATCGTACTTTTTTTCTCAATAAAAATCATTATAGGTAATGATGAGGCAAAATTGAATGTTGATCTTGAAAAAATTTCAATTGAAAATGTGGTAAACGATTATTTTCAGGATTATATTGCTGTGATTGGTGCGGTTGAACCAATAAAAACGATTTATTTAGATGCTATTGAAGGGGGTAGGGTTGATGAAATATTAATTGAGGAAGGAAATATGGTTAAGAAAGGTGATAAAATTATTAAATTGAGTAATAATAATTTATTGTTAGAGATATCAAACATTGAAGCCCAGGTAGCCAGGGCAATAAATGATTTAAAAACTACTAGGGTTAACCTTGAGAATATATTAATTACTTCAAAAATCGAATTATTAAATCTGCATTATACATTGCTTGAATTACAAAGAAAATATAAAAGCAATGAAATTCTCTATCAACAAAATCATATTTCAAAAGAAGAATATCAACTTACAAAGGAAGATTATGAATTCGCTATAAAGCGAATGGAATTACTTAAAGTTAAATATAACCAGGATTCAATTTCGATGAAACTGAGAATTGAATCGTCTGAAGAGCAAATTGACAGGATGCAAAATAATTTACAGTATGTTAGAAAAAGGCTGGATGCATTGGAAATAAAAGCACCTGTCGATGGAGAATTAGCCATTCTAAATCCTGAAATAGGGCAGGTTGTTAACTATGGAAACAGGGTTGGATCTATTAATATTTTAGATTCATATAAAATGCGTGTCGAAATTGATGAACATTATATTGCCAGAATTTCTAAAGGATTAGAAGGTGAATTTGATTTTGCTGGAGGAACTCATGATTTAAAAATTAAAAAAATCTATCCGGAAGTTCAGAATGGAAGATTTGCAGTTGATATGATTTTTGTTTCTAAAATTCCAGACCAAATAAGGATTGGGCAAACTGCCAGGATAAAATTAGAGTTAGGAGAATCAAAACTTGCCACTCTTATACCAAGAGGCGGTTTTTACCAAAGCACTGGTGGCCAATGGATGTATGTTGTTGATAAATCGGAAGATTTTGCTGTTAAAAGAGAAATCAGGATTGGAAGGCAAAATCCAAGATATTATGAAGTTTTAGAAGGATTAGAACCCGGCGAAAAAGTAATCGTATCAAGCTATGAGGCTTTTGGAAATGCTGATAAATTAATTATAAAATAATAAGGCAATGAAAGACTTATGTATACCAGTTCCTGATTTTTCTGAAAAAGAAGAAGTTTTCGTGGAGGTATCTATTGGAAACAAAAAATCAGCCTTTAATTTTAAAGTAGTATCTTTTCCATGGGAAGAGGATATGAACGGAAATAGTGAAGATATTATGGATTCATTTTTTAAAATTAACCGGTTAAAATCCGCCCTAAATAGTTATGATAAAAATTGGGAACTGATCCAAATTTTTACTCCACCAAAAAATGCAAATTATATCCAGGTATTATATCGAAAAAAGAAATAAATTAATAAATAATAGAAAAATGAAAAGATTAATTATAGGAATAAGTGTCATATTATTAATACATTATGTTAGTTACAGTCAAAACTCATGGACGTTGGAAAATTGTATAAAATATGCATTAGAAAATAACATACAAATTAAAAGACAGTCTTTACAAGCTGAAATTGCCGGACAGAATAATGCGCAATCAAAATATGAACTTTTGCCCAATTTAAATGCAGGATTTGAACATTCATTCTCTTCTGGGCGTTCGTTAAATACAGAAACTTATGCATGGGAAGATCGAAAAAATCAAGATGGAAACATGGGTATAAGCAGTAATCTGGTTCTTTTTAATGGATTAAAAAATTTAAACAATATTGAAAAAACCAAGTTTGATTTAATGAGTACCCTATCTGATGTTGATAAGGTAAAAAACGATATATCCCTCCAAATTGCCACCTCATATCTGCAAATATTATTTGATGAAGAATTATTGGATATTGCCAAAAGTCAGCTGGAAATTACCCAACAGCAAGTAAGTAAGATGGAAAAAATGGTAGAAGTAGGTAATAGGGCAAAAGGCGATTTATTGGATATTTTAGCTCAAAGTGCGACAGAAAAGTTAAGAGTAACAAATGTTAAAAATCAATTGAAAATATCGATATTAAATTTAACTCAATTGCTCGATTTGGATTCAGTTGGAGATTTTTCCATTGATAAGCCTTCAGGTTTGGTTGTAGAAGAATATATGCTACCTGAATTAGATTTATTATTCAATAATGCATTAAGTAATTTTCCACAGATTAAAAGCGCTGAATATGAGGTAAATAGTTCAGAAAAATCGTTAGCAATTGCAAAAGCAGATCGTTACCCAAATTTATCTCTTAATACTGTTTATTATACTAGGTATAATCAATCTCCTGTTGATCCAATAACCCGCCAATCCACCAATGTGAGTAATTATCCGTATTCAGAACAAATTGGGGATAACCAATATAGAAGTATTTCTTTGAACCTTTCAATACCTATTTTTAATCGGATGCAAGTCTATAAAAATGTTAGTAATGCCAAAATTTATTTATACGATTCACAATACAGGTTAGACCAAACTAAACAGTTATTATATAAAGATATCCAGCAAGCCTATGCCGATGCTGTTGCAGCTCTTGAACAGTATTTTTCAGCGCAGGAAGCGGTAAATTCAAATGAAGAGGCTTTTAAATATACCGAGCAAAAATTCAATGTTGGATTAGTAAGTTCAATTGAATTTAATGAGGCAAAAAACAACCTTACAAGGGCTAAATCAGAACTTACTCAGGCCAAGTATGAATATATCTTCAAATCTAAAATATTAGACTTTTACAGGGGAGAAGCAATTACCTTATGATTTTTTCTTTGGGGATTGATAAAAGATTGTCATATTGAGTTTTTACGAAATATTGGCAATCTTTTTATTTTAATCTTGATTAAGCAAAGGCGAAAGTTTTACTTCAAATAAAATCATAAATACTGTCTATTACAGTCTTCATATTAAAAGATATACTTTTATATATAATAAATATATACAACTTCTAAACATTTCCCTTTATATGAATGTTTTATTTTTTTACATTTGATTAATTGTTCTAAAATTTTTATGAATAGAGACATATTTAAAAATATTTTCCAGTTTTATTACCAGGGTTTTAAAAAAATGACGTGGGGAAAGACGTTGTGGCTGGTAATTTTAATTAAACTTTTTATCATGTTTGGAATCCTTAGAATATTCTTTTTTCAGGATTTTTTAAATTCCAGATTTAATAATGATATTGAAAAAAGCAATTATATTATTGAGGAATTAACTAAATAAAACTAAATGATCGACAATTTTGATCTCTCATTAGTAAACTGGTCAAGGGCGCAATTTGCTTTAACTGCAATGTATCATTGGTTATTTGTTCCTTTAACTCTTGGATTATCATTTATTCTGGCATTTCTTGAAACTTTATATGTGCGAACAGGAAATCTGGAATGGAAAAGAATCACGAAATTCTGGATGAAGTTATTTGGGATAAATTTTGCGATTGGTGTGGCTACCGGAATTATACTGGAATTTGAATTTGGCACCAACTGGTCGAATTATTCATGGTTTGTAGGGGATATATTTGGTGCTCCTTTAGCCATTGAAGGCATAATGGCCTTCTTTTTAGAATCGACATTTATTGCGGTTATGTTTTTTGGCTGGGATAAAGTAAGCAAAAAGTTTCATTTGCTATCAACCTGGTTGGTTGCTATTGGCGCTAATTTATCAGCATTATGGATTTTAGTTGCTAATGCATGGATGCAAAATCCAGTAGGCATGAGATTTAATCCTGAAACAGCCAGAAATGAAATGTTGAATTTCTGGGAAGTTTTTCTTTCTCCAGTTGCAGTAAATAAATTCTTGCATACTATTTCTTCAGGTTTTGTTTTAGCTTCTGTTTTTGTTATTGGAATAAGTGCATGGTTTTTATTAAAGAAGAGAGAGATACTATTTGCTAAGAAAAGCATTATAGTAGCAGCTGTTTTCGGAATAATTGCTTCATTATTTAATGTTACTACTGGCGATGGATCTGCAAGAATTGTTGCCGAAGTTCAGCCAATGAAGTTTGCTGCTTTTGAAGCTTTATATGATGGAAGAAAAAATGCCGGGCTTATTGCTTTCGGTGTTGTTGGAGAAGAGGATAAAGCAGAAATGAATAACCAGAAAGTAGTAAAGTATAAAGTCGAAATTCCTAATCTATTGTCATATATGGCATTTCTTGATCCTAATGCTTTCGTGCCGGGGATTAATGATTTAATTAATGGAAATGCAGAAAATAATATTATTTCTGCTCAGGAAAAAATAGATCGTGGCAGGTATGCAAGAGAGGTTTTAAAACGGTTTAAAAATGCCAGGAAAAATAAAGATATTGAGAAATCAGATTCGATTGCAGCATTATTTATCAACCAGGAATTTTTAGACCAGTATTTTCAATATTTTGGCTATGGATTTTTAAAAGATACTGATAGTTTGATACCAAATATTCCAACAGTTTTTTATAGTTTTCACTTAATGGTAGGGTTAGGTTTTTACTTTATTTTATTTTTTATTATTATTTTACTTTTATCTTTTAAAAATAATTTAGAAGACCGCAAAGGGTTATTACGTTTAGCAGTTTTTACCATCCCATTACCATATTTAGCTACCATGTTAGGGTGGACTGTAGCCGAGGTTGGAAGACAGCCATGGGTTATCCAAGATTTATTACCAACAATTGCTGCTGTTTCGCAAATTAATACAGAAGCCGTTCAATTAACTTTTTGGTTATTTGCCATATTATTTACTGGTTTACTTATTGCTGAAATTTCTATTATGGTTAAACAAATAAAAATAGGTCCAAAAGAAGGAGATAAATAAAATGTTCGAAAATGTATCATATTTTGCTTTACAACAATACTGGTGGATAATTATATCCCTTCTAGCTAGTGTTCTGGTGTTTTTAATGTTTGTACAAGGTGGACAGACTTTAATCTATACACTTGGAAAAACAGAAATTGAAAGAAAATTATTGGTCAATTCTTTAGGGCGGAAATGGGAATTTACATTTACTACCTTAGTTACTTTTGGGGGTGCTTTTTTTGCATCTTTTCCATTGTTTTATTCAACCAGTTTTGGAGGGGCTTACTGGGTTTGGATGGCTATTTTGTTTTGTTTTATTATTCAAGCTGTAGCCTATGAATTCAGATCGAAACCAAATAATATTTTTGGATCGAAAACCTTCGAAGTGTTTTTATTCATAAACGGCGCTCTAGGAACATTCTTAATTGGAACTGTAGTATCTACTTTTTTTACAGGATCAGAATTTTCTGTTAATGAAATGAATTTTTCAAAATGGGAAACGTCATATAAAGGCCTTGAAGCTATTTTAAATTTACATAATTTAATTCTTGGATTGACAATCTTTTTTTTAGCTAGGATTTTAGGGATTTTATATTTTATGAATAATATTAATGAAAATGAAATATTTTACAGGTCAAAAAAACAACTTTTAATTAATGCAATTCCTTTTGTTTTATTTTTTGTAGTTTATATAATATGGTTACTATTTAGAGATGGGTTTGCTTATAATTCAGAAACAAAAGAAATATTATTGGAACCATATAAGTATTTAAATAATTTTATTCAAATGCCATTTATAGTTATTTTATTTTTGCTTGGAGTTTTATCAGTTTTAATAGGAATTGGAAAATCACTTTTTACATCAGAATATAAATATGGAATCTGGTTTTCAGGAGCAGGAACCATTCTAGTTGTTTTTTCTCTTTTTATTGTTGCTGGATTTAATTATACAGCTTATTATCCATCAACTTATGATTTACAAAGTTCACTTACTATTGAAAATAGTTCATCAAGTTTCTATACATTAAAAACTATGAGTTATGTATCATTTTTTATTCCAATTGTTATAGCTTATATATTTTTTGCATGGAGAGCTATAAATAAAAAACAAATTGATAAAGATGAAATCACAAACGATTTTCATGTATATTAGTTAATAATGCGAATTAAGAGTTAAATATATAATAGTTATTAACATATAATT
>CAZBZX010000186.1:0-8202 GCA_964496465.1 uncultured Bacteroidales bacterium | reverse complement strand
ATTTATTAAAGGAAATAAATCGTCTTACTTATTTAATTACAGACATGCTACAACAGCAATAATGAAAGACTTAATTCCTGAAGGACAATTACCTATTTATAAAGACCTTAGCTTTAATTTAAATTTCCAAACCAAACAAATAGGTATTTTTTCAATATGGTTAACAAGCGGTTTAGATAAAAATAGTTCCGAAGCTATTGAGGATACTTCTATGTGGGAAACTAATAGCGATGGAATAAAATATAGCTGGAATGGTAAAACAATTCTCGGTGGTATTAAGCATAAATTAATAATAAACCCAAAAACCTGGATAAAAAGCTCAATTAGTACTTCTCAATATAAATTTTCAGATAAAAATGAATTATGGGTTGCAAATAATAATTATGATTTATATGAAATAACAGAAAATTATACTTCCAAAATAAGTTATACAACTGTTCTTACCTATAAGTTTAATAAAAATAATATGAATAAATCAGGTTTTATTATTAACCAAAATTATTATAGAATTAATACTAAGAATTCACCTCAAACCGGACTACCAGCAATTCAATATGCAAAAGAAAATGGAAATACAGGATATTATCAATTTTTTTCTCAAAATAAATGGGATATCAATCAAAATATTTCAATTACTTATGGATTTCATTCTCTATGGTTTTGGTTAAACAATTCAAAAACTATTGAACCTCGAATAGGATTTAAATTAATGTTTTTAAATAATAATACTATTAGCTTTGCTTTTGGCAATCATAGTCAGATTGAACCATTGATAGTATATTTTGCAGAAGTAAGTTCAAATTCAGGCTCAAAAAGTAAACCCAATCATCAACTTAAACCATCTAGATCGAACCATTTTATTATGGGATATGATAAATTACTGGGTGATCAATTAAGGTTTAAAACTGAAATTTATTATCAATATCTTTATAATATTCCTGCAAATGAAAATAACCATTATTCTGTAATCAATTTAAAAAAAGAATATTTCATGAGCGATTCGTTATTGAATATTGGCGAAGGAATAAATCAAGGAATAGATATTACTCTAGAAAGATTTCTATTTAAAAATTACTATTTTTTAATAACAGGTTCTGTTTTCGATTCGAAATATAGTAACGGACATAACCAAACATATAATACTAGGTGGGATTATAATTATGTAACAAACATCCTTTTTGGTAAAGAATTTATAGTTGGAAAAAACCAAGATAATCTATTGGGTTTAAATGCACGCTTTGTATTACAGGGTGGTGAAAGAACTCATCAGATATTAAATGATGAATCAATTATGGCGCAAGACGTAATATTTGATTACAATCATGTTTGGGAAAACAGATTTCCTACAACTTATTTTGTAGATATATCTTTAACCTATACATTAAATAGAGAAAAATATTCTTCAATATTTGCAGTTCAATTAAAAAATATTTTCGTGGAAAAATCAATTTATTATTATGAATTCAATACTAAAAAACAAGTAGTTGAAATTAATGGTGAAGCATTTATTTTTCCTAATATAAGTTATAAACTCGAATTTTAGCTTTAATCACCATATGGAATCATTTCATAACTGATGATAGAATCAAGGATGCTATTTGTAAAAATTAAATCAATTTCATTTATTTTTTCACCTTTTTTTCTTGTTAAATACCATAAATCTAATTCTCCCATGTTTTGATCATAAGGTTTATTTAAATTTTTATTCCATGTTCGAAAAATTAAATTATTTAATAATCCATCATCCGATAAAACTTTTAATTTAGTTGAAATAGTATTTACAGAATCCCCTACTTCAATTATAACGTCAGTTTGAGTTTTGTCAGGCCAATTAATTAATGGTGTACCATTATTTAAAAATATTGATTTAATTGTATCACTTCTATAAGTAATCTGCACTCCATAAGGAGATCCTTGTTCTGTATTTATAAATAAATCATCATATAATTCTATTACAGAATCAATTTCTTCTACGTCATTAAAAATATTTCCTGTTACAAAAAGGTATGCAATAGAATCCATTGCTTTTAAACTTTGAATAGAATCATAACATTCCTTTGCCTCCATTCCAATTTTAAAATTAATAAACTCATTATAAGGGTTTTTAGTCACTTCATTATACACCCCTTCTTCAATATTATTATCAAGCCAGTTTTTACCACATGATATTAATGAAATTGTAATAGATACTATTATACAAAATCTATAGATCCAACTTTTTTTCATATTTAAAAATTTAATTAACTATGAGTAGGATGCAAAATTAGCATAAATAGTTGCTCATTAATAAATATTTCTTTCAGTATTTTCATTTTTTATTTGGAAATATAATAATAAGTGTTAAATTTACACTTATTATTATACTTTATTTAAATTAAAAAATTATCAACATATTATTCGCACGGTACTAAGCATCTTACTGCAGTTGACTGTATAATATTTGGTTTTGATGAGGAAGGATTAAAACTTCTATTATTTAACCGGAAAGTTGAACCTGAAAAAGGTACATGGTCATTATTAGGTGGTTTTATCAATGAAAATGAAAGTCTGGACGAAGCAGCTCTTAGAGTACTATCCGAAATTACTGGTCTTTCAAATATTTATCTTGAACAATTATATACTTATGGCGATATGCAACGTGATGCAGGTGCAAGAGTAATTTCTATTGCATATTATGCATTGATAAAAAGCGATGAATACAACGAAAACCTTAATAAGCATCATGATGCAAAATGGTTTTTAATAAATAAAGTGCCTGATTTAGTTTTTGATCATAATATAATGGTTAATAGAGCACTTGCCAGATTACAAAGAAAGACTAAAATTCAACCAATTGGATTTGAATTGTTACCTGAAAAATTTACATTACCCCAATTACAAAAACTCTATGAAGCTATTTATCAGAGAAAATTTGATAAAAGAAACTTTAGAAAAAAATTACTTCATTTAAAAACCTTAAAAAAATATGAGGAAAAAGATAAAATAAATTCAAAAAAAGGAGCATTTTTGTATTCGTTCGACAAAGATAAATATAGAAGATTAGTTGAAGATGGGTATCATTTTGAGATATAACTTAGATAATTTTAATGATGGAAATTAGTACCTTAAAAAATAAATATATTGAAAATTATGGTGAAGAAGATGAAAATATTAAAACCTATTTTTCACCAGGAAGGGTTAATCTTATAGGCGAGCATACTGATTATAATGGAGGTTTTGTTTTTCCTTGTACAATTTCATATGGAACTTATTGTTTAATTAGAAAAAAAGATAAAAAAACAGTTCGATTAGCGTCATTAAATACTGATTATAAAACTGAGATCAACCTTTCTGATATTCATCCAATAAATAATGAATGGGTTAATTATCCTCTTGGTGTAATAGCTCAATTTTTAAAGAATAATTATAAAATAGCAAATGGTTTTGACCTTTTGTTTTATGGAAATGTCCCAAATGGTGCTGGATTATCATCGTCTGCATCGCTTGAAATGGTAACAGCATTTGCAATTAACGACATTTTGAATTTAAATATCAACCTGGTTGAATTAGCAAAAATAGGACAAAAAGCAGAGCATGAATTTGCTGGTGTTAATTGTGGTATAATGGATCAGTTTACTTCAGGATTAGGGAAAAAAGACAATGCACTCTTTTTAAATTGCAATACGCTTGATTATGAATTAGTACCAATATCGTTAAAAGATGCAAAAATAGTAATAAGTAATACAAATAGTCCACATAAATTGGATAACGGAAAATACAATGAAAGGGTTTCTGAATGCAAAGCTGCAGTTGAAGCGATAAAACCATATAAAAATATATCTTTATTAGGTGAGCTCAGTTACGATGATTTTTTAAAAGTTGAAGATAAAATTTCAGATAAAACTATCCGTAAAAGGGCAAGACATGTTATTAGTGAAATAAAAAGAACATATGAAGCAGTAAAAGAATTAAAGTCAGGTAATATTTTAAAATTTGGTGAATTAATGAATCAATCTCACGAATCATTAAGAAATGACTATGAGGTTACAGGAATGCATTTAGATACAATGGTAGAAGAAGCAAGAAAAATTAAAGGTGTAATTGGAAGCCGTATGACTGGCGGTGGATTTGGAGGTTCAACAGTATCCATTGTAAAAAATGAGTCTGTAAATGAATTTATCGAAAAAGTTGGTAAAAATTACGAATTCAAAACTGGAATTAAACCTGAATTTTATATTGCTGATATTGTTGATGGAGCTCACAAAATTGAATAATACATGGATTTTAATTTAAATGATCATCCGCATCGAAGATTTAATCCTTTAACCGGAGAATGGATATTAGTATCACCGCATCGTACTAAAAGGCCTTGGCAAGGACAAGTTGAAAAAATACAAGAAGAAAAAAGATCGTCGTACGATCCAAAATGCTATTTATGTCCTGGAAATGAAAGAGCGGGCGGAGTCAATAATCCTAATTATAAAAATACATTTGTATTTACAAACGACTTTTCTGCTTTAATTAAAGATACACCTCAGGGTAAATTAAATGATGATTTATTTAATGTAGAAAGTGAACAAGGAATTTGCAAAGTTATTTGTTTTTCACCTCGACATGATTTAACAATACCAGAGATGGAATTAGATGACATTAAAAATGTTATTTATGTTTGGATTGATGAATACATTAATCTCGGGAATGAAAAAAAGATTAATTATGTTCAAATCTTTGAAAACAAAGGAGCTGTTATGGGTTGCAGCAATCCACATCCACATGGTCAAATTTGGGCTTCCAGCTCAATTCCAAACGAACCTTTAAAAGAAACACTAAATCAAAAAAATTATTTTAATAAACATAAAACAACTTTATTAGAAAAATATTTAATTGCTGAATTAGAAAAAAAAGAAAGAATTTTAATTGAAAATGATTATTTTGTCGCATTAATTCCATTTTGGGCAATTTGGCCATATGAATGTATGATTATTTCAAAAAGAAAAGTTCAAAACATTAAAAAATTAAACGATTTGGAGATAAAAGATTTTGCCGACGTGTACAAAAAGTTGACAATAATGTACGATAATTTATTTGAAATGTCTTTTCCTTATTCAGCTGGTATTCATCAATCGCCAACCGATGGAAAAGATCATCCAGAATGGCATTTACACATGCACTTTTATCCACCATTGCTTCGTTCAGCAACTATTAAAAAATTTATGGTTGGCTATGAAATGCTGGCCAATCCCCAACGTGATATAACAGCTGAACAAAGTGCTATGCGACTGCGTGAATTACCTAAGATTCATTATAAATCTAAACCTTAAATAATTTTAACATGAGTCAATTTCAATTTCTTGATTATCTAGTTTTTGGTATCTATGCTGTGCTAATCGTATCTGTAGGTTTATGGGTATCTCGCACAAAAAAAGGAACCGAAAAAACAACTGAAGATTATTTCTTAGCAGGAAAATCTTTACCTTGGTGGGCAATAGGTGCTTCACTTATTGCAGCTAATATTTCAGCCGAACAAATCATTGGCATGTCGGGATCAGGGTTCGTTGTTGGACTGGCTATTGCTTCATACGAATGGATGGCTGCAATAACTTTGATTATTGTTGCTAAATATTTCATGCCAATATTTATTAAACAAGGATTGTACACTATTCCAGAGTTTGTTGAAAAAAGGTTTAATACCAATTTAAAAACCATTTTAGCCATTTTCTGGATTGCACTTTTCATTTTTGTTAACCTTACATCCGTATTATTTCTTGGCGCGAAAGCCATGGATACTATTATTGGTGGAGCAACGGGTAGTACCATTATATGGTTTGTATTTGGGTTAGCCTTCTTTGCAGCAGCTTATTCTCTTTGGGGTGGTCTTTCAGCCGTTGCCTGGACAGATGTTATACAAGTAGTTTTATTGGTAATTGGTGGGCTAATTACAACAGTTATTGCATTAGATCATGTAACTCCTGGCGGGGGTGTAGGAGCAGGATTATCACATATTTATGATGTAGCTGGAGATAAATTTCATATGATATTGAAAAAGGATAATCCCCAATTTTCAAATTTACCGGGTATTGCTGTATTGATTGGTGGTATGTGGATTGCAAATCTTTATTATTGGGGATTCAATCAATATATTATTCAACGTGCACTAGCTGCTAAATCACTTCGAGAAGCACAAAGAGGATTGGCTTTTGCTGGCTTCTTAAAGCTTATTGTTCCTCTAATAGTAGTAATTCCAGGCATTATTGCTTTTGTAATGTTTAGTGAGAAAATTCAGGGAGCAGGAGAAGTATTCTCTATTGCAGATGGAGCAAATAATGATCATGCTTATCCATGGCTAATAGGACAATTTATTCCAATTGGTATTAAAGGATTGGTGGTTGCAGCTCTTGCTGCTGCTATTGTTTCATCGCTTGCATCCATGCTTAATTCAACTGCAACAATATTTACAATGGATATTTATAAACCGTATATTGCTAAAAATGCTTCAAATAAACAGTTAGTAAACACAGGTCGTATAACTGTTCTTGTTGCTCTTATTATTGCATGTCTTCTAGCACCTACAATGAGCTCATTCCCACAAATGTTTCAATATATTCAAGAATATACAGGAGTTGTAAGTCCAGGTATTCTAGCCGTATTTCTTATGGGATTGTTCTGGAAAAAAACAAGTACACGTGGTGCAATTATTGGTGTTTTGGCATCAATACCGGTTGCTCTTGCACTTAAATTTCTTCCTATTGAAATGCCTTTTCTTGATCAAATGATGTATACATGCATAATTACAATTATTGTAATTATTGGGGTAAGCCTAACTTCAGTTGATGGTGATGATAATGCAAAAGGAATTCCATTATTAAAAGAAACTTTTTCGACTGGAAAGGCATTTAATATAAGTGCATATGTAATTTTAATTATTTTAGCTGTATTATATACTGTATTTTGGTAGAATAGTAAAATGATAGAAAGTATCTTAAAATTGAAATAAATAATCATATCGAGCGCAGTCGAATTTTTTTTAGTATAAATATATTTCGACTGCGCTCTGTATGATATAAAATTCTTTAATAATAAAAAATATTTAAAATCAAATAATAATGAAATCGATCTTCGGAAAAACTCGTGATGGCCAAGAAGTTTATATGTTTAAACTAGAAACAAAGGGTGGTTTAAAAGTAAGTATTATTAGTTATGGCGGAACTATTACATCTCTTGAAATACCTGACAAAAACAGAAATCTTGTAGACATAGTGCTCGGATTCGACAACCTGGAACAATATCTTGGCGATCATCCTTTTTTCGGTGCAATAATTGGCAGGTACGGAAACCGGATTGCAGATGGTAAATTTGAAATTGATGGAAAAGAATATAAGATCACACCTAACAATAACGGGAATACTTTACATGGAGGTGAAAAAAAACCATTTCACCGGGTTGTATGGGATGCTTCTGAACTTGAAAACGAAGAAGGGGTAGGTTTAAAAATGAAATATTTAAGCGAAGACCTTGAAGAAGGATTTCCAGGTAATTTACAAGTTGTAGTGACTTACTTTTTTACTCATCAGAATGAATTTAAAATATCCTACAATGCAAAAACTGATAAAGCAACACATGTTAATCTAACGCATCATAGTTATTTTAATTTCAATGGATGCGAAGAAAATATTTTCGACCATGAAGTAATGCTTAATGCAAATCAAATTACAAAAGTAAATGATAATTTAATCCCAACAGGCGAATTTATTGATGTGAAAGATACTGCATATGATTTTTTAACATTTAAAAATGTTGGTGAGAAAATAGTACAAATTGGGGGAACTGGATATGACAATAATTACGTGCTAAACAAAAATAACTCAGATCTAACTTTAGCTGCGAAAGTAAAAGAACCTTCGAGTGGAATTGCAATGGAAATCTATACCACTGAACCAGGTATTCAATTTTATACAGGATATTATATCGGAGAAATAAATGCAAAAAACAATATTACGTATAATAAGTTTTATGGATTGGCGATAGAGCCTCAACATTATCCAAATTCTCCTAATATTGATCATTTCCCTTCTACCTTGTTAAGGCCAGGTGAAGAATATCATTCTCAAACTATTTTCAGATTTTTAGTTGAATAGAAACTTATTTAAGATAGCTAATAAATAATTGCATAGCCTTTTTTTTGTCATCATCCAAGTTATAATCAATATTTTCAGTTAAATATCG
>CAZBZX010000185.1:0-8211 GCA_964496465.1 uncultured Bacteroidales bacterium | reverse complement strand
ATACTGGCCTCAAGATCAGTGGGGTTCTCAACAATTTGATCAAACACGTTTCCCTGATGCAAAAGGAATGGTTGATAAACTTCACAACGAATACAATACACATATTATGATCTCAGTGTGGCCAAAGTTTTATAAGGACATTGAAAATTATAAATTATTTGATGAAAAAGGTTGGCTTTACAAAAGAAACATTGAACAAGGCAGGCTCGATTGGGTTGGGCCCGGATATCAATCAACATTTTATGATGCATTTAATACTGAAGCTGGTAATTTATTCTGGAGCCTGATAAATAAAAATCTTTTTTCAAAGGGAATTGATGCCTGGTGGTTAGATGCAACTGAACCAGATATGTGTTCAAATCTATCAATAAAAGAAAGAAAATTAAATATGCATCCTACAGCATTAGGCCCCGGAGCAGGGTATTTTAATGGATATTCTTTAATGAATTCGAAAGCGATATATGAAGGACAAATGAAAGAAAATCCGGATAAACGTGTGTTTATATTAACAAGATCAGCTTATGCAGGCCAGCAACGATATGCAGCTGCTACTTGGAGCGGTGACGTAGCCTCTCGCTGGTACGATCTTGAAGCTCAAATACCTGCCGGTATTAATTTTTCGATCTCAGGTATCCCCTATTGGACAACTGATATTGGAGGATTTTCTATTGAAAACAGGTATTATAAAATGCTTCCTAATGATCTGGATGAATGGCATGAACTAAATACAAGATGGTTCGAATTCGGTGCATTTTGTCCCCTGTTCAGAAGCCACGGGCAGTTTCCTTACAGGGAAATATTCAATATGGCCCCTGAAAACAGCATTGTATATAAAACAATGGTATATTATGATAAACTACGTTATCGCTTAATGCCATATATTTATTCAATAGCTGGAAAAACATACCATGAAGATTACACAATAATGCGTGCATTGGTAATGGATTTTGCTGATGATAAAAAAGTAAATAATATTGGACATGAATATATGTTTGGGCCTGCCCTACTCATTAGTCCGGTATATAAATATAAAGCACGCTCAAAAGAAGTTTACCTGCCTTCATCAAATGGATGGTATGATTTATATAGTGGTAAATATTCCGAAGGTGGACAAACACTGGAAGTTAAAGCCGGACTGGATCAAATTCCGGTTTTTGTGAAAGAAGGTGCCATTATTCCATTTGGTCCGGCAATACAATACTCAACTGAAAAACCTGAAGGAACAATTACTTTATTTGTATATACTGGTAAAAATGGCGAATTTGATTTATATGAAGATGAAAATATAAATAATAACTATTTAAAAGGTTCCTATTCGATTATTCCTTTCACATATAATGAAGAATCAAAAACACTTACCATTGGAGAAAGAAAAGGAGAATTTGAAGGAATGATAAAAGAAAGGACATTTAATATTGTATGGATAGATAAAAATAATCCAGTAAAATTAAACTTTGAGAGGGTGCCGGATAAAATTATAAAATATACTGGGGAATTAATTACTATAAATAAATGAAAATTAAAAATGTATCATTAATTCAAATATATATGAATACCAAACCTAGAAAAATGGTTTTTTTTAATAGAAAGTTGCTTGTTTTCCTGCTGACATTTACAGCTATTATTTCTAATTCTGAGATAATTGTAAGGGCAGGAAATTTAAGTCAATCTGAAATTAAAAAAATTACAGGAACAATTGTTTCTGAGACTGATGGGAACCCCATTCCGGGTGCTAATATTATCATTAAAGGTACAACGAAAGGAACTATTACCGATTTAAATGGTGATTTTTCAATTCAGGTAAATGAAGATGATATATTGTTAATATCATTTGTAGGTTTTAAATCTGTTGAAATTCCAGTAAAAGGTAAAATCGCATTAGATATTAAACTTATTGAAGACATCACTAAATTAGATGAACTGGTTGTTATAGGCTATGGACAGATGAAACGAAGTGATCTTACCGGTGCTGTTGCGTCAGTATCTGCTGATGACATTAAAAATTCTGTTTCTCCCTCTCTTGACATTGCTTTACAGGGACGTGCAGCTGGAGTTTTTGTAACTCAGAATACAGGCCAACCAGGTGGAAGTGTTTCTGTTCGTATTAGGGGGATTAATACGTTTTCATCAAATGAACCATTGTATGTTGTTGACGGCGTTCCAATGGATGCATCATCAAATAGTTCAAATAATGCATTATCAATTATAAATCCAAACGATATCATTTCAATGGAAATTTTAAAAGATGCTTCAGCAACGGCAATATATGGATCTCGAGCTTCAAACGGTGTAATTCTTATTACAACTAAGCGAGGTGAAAAAGGGAAAACTCATATTTCTTATGATGGATCATATTCAATTCAGCAATTACCTTTTAATGTTGAAGTATTGAACCTAAAAGAATATGCCGCTTACTCAGTTGAAAGATACCAGATTACCTATTATGGTGATCGAGAAGAGTATCATGATCCAAGTATTTTAGGAGAAGGAACTAACTGGCAAGAAGAACTATTTAGAGTTGCTCCTATGCAAAATCATCAGATCTCAATATCAAATGGTACAGAATTAACACAATACTCATTATCCTTTGGGTATTTTGATCAAGAAGGTATTGCAGTTGGAACTGATTTTAACAGGTTATCAACCAGACTTAATATCGACAACCAAACAACAAATTGGTTAAAAATTGGCTCTTCATTAAATATTAGTCAAACAAGACAAAACGTAACTGTAGCAGATGGTGAATTAATAAATCTTGCTATTCAGCAGGCTCCAGATATTCCAGCACGGAATGCAGATGGTTCCTTTGGTGGACCATATGATAGTAATTTTCCTGTATCAAATCCTTTAGCTGAGGCAATGATTCGTGAAAACTTTTATAAAAAATCTTTTTTACTAGGCAATACTTATGCAGAAATTGAAATATTTAAAAATTTTGTTTTTAGAAATGAATTTGGTGGAAACCTGGGTTTTAATAACTGGTATTATTTTAACCCAACTTATGTGCTAGGAACCATAAAAAACGAAGTAAATGAGTCAACTCGATCAGCAGATCAAAATCAGTACTGGGTGATAAAAAACTATTTGAATTATATCTTAAATTTTGAAGATGATCATTCTTTATCAATGATGATAGGACATGAAGCCCAAGAAAGGAGATGGGAATCATTATCGGGCAAAAGAACAAGCTTTTTCTCAAATGATATACGAGAACTTGATAATGGTGATGCTGCAACAGCTACAAATAATGGTTCAAAAGGATCATCAGCAATTGAATCATATTTTGGTCGTGCAAATTATAGTTTTAAAAATCGATATTTCATTACTGCTACATACCGTGCTGATGGATCGTCTAATTTTGGCCCTGAAAACAGATGGGGCTTTTTTCCTTCATTCTCTGCTGCGTGGAAAATATCAAATGAAAGTTTTTTTAATTTATCTCATATAATCAATAATTTAAAACTTCGTGGCGGTTGGGGAAAAGTGGGAAATCAATATTCTGATCCTTATGCATATGGGGCTACAATGAGTATTGTACAAACAGATTTAAATGCAGGTGCTTTACAGGGACGTTTGGCAAATCCATATTTACAATGGGAATCAACAAAAGCCTTTAATATTGGTATTGATCTAAATCTTTTTCAAAATCGTATTGAGTTTATAACTGATTTTTATTTAAAAAATACTGACAATTTGCTCATGCAACCTCCATATCCAACATTTGTTGGAACTGATACCTGGACTGGAGAGGGTGGTTTAATTACTCCTTGGAAAAATATAGGTGCTATCCAAAACAAAGGTGTTGAATTTACTTTTAATTCAGTCAATATTAATAGTGGAAATTTCTTTTGGAAATCTGGTTTAATTTTCTCTATTAATAAGAATGTTGTAAAAAAGCTTACCTCTGATAATAGCGTTCTCAATGGAGAAATCGGAACTCAAATTATGACACAAACGGTTGTTGGGGAACCAATTGGACAACTTTATGGTTATGTAGTCGATGGAATATTTATAAATGAAGATGATTTCTTAACTACAAATAGTAATGGTGAAATTGACACTGTTGCACTTCCCGAAGGAGAAACAATTTCTCCTTCAAGTATTTGGGTTGGTGATATAAAATGGAAAGATTTAAATGGGGATACTGTAATTAACGAAAAAGACAGAACTTTTATAGGTAATCCAAATCCCGATTTTCAATTTAGTATAAACAACTATTTTAGTTATAAGGGATTTGATCTAAATATTTATATTACTGGAGTTTACGGCAATGATATTTATAATCTTACCCGTAATAAATACGAAAACCCTGTTAGTAGATTTAATATGTTAAAAACTGTTTTAGATTATGCTAAAATTGAATTAATAGATCCTGAAGGATCAGAAGATGACCTATCAAATGTGTATATATCCAATTCTGGCACTAATGTTCCACGTATTACACCAGAAAATAATAATACAAACGACAGGGTGTCTACTAGATTTGTTGAGGATGGTTCATATCTGAGAATAAAAAATATATCATTGGGGTATAATCTACCTAAAAGTATAATCGAAAGAATTAAAATAGCAAACTTTAAAGTGTATATAAATATCCAAAATTTATATACATTCTCAAAATATTCAGGTTATGATCCAGAAATTGGTTCATTGAACCAAAATATGTTATTATCATCAATTGATGATGGTCGCTATCCGTCACAAAGAATCTATACTTTTGGTATTAATATAACTTATTAAAATTCTGAAATATGAAATACAAAATATTATATGTTTTAAATATTGGACTCATCATTTTCTTATCAGGATGTTCGAAAGAATTTTTAGAAAGAGTACCAGAATCAACCTTAACAGTAGAGAGTTATTATAAAACTTCAGAACAACTTAGGCAAAGTACAGTTGGATTGTATAATGTTGTTTGGTTTCAATTCAATGATAAGGCAGCCATTGGACTTGGGGATGGATTAGGGGGGAATGTACTGGGTCCTTGGACAACTAACTTATCTTTATTTTATCAGTTTAATGTTACGCCATTAAATAATGACCTGGCCAACGCATGGAAAGCCTTATACAGGGTAGTAGCACAAAGCAACTTTACAATTTCTAATATCAGAAAATATGCTGAAAATATTACTGAACAAGAAAAAAATGCAGCAATTGCTGAAGCACGATTTATGAGAGCCACAGCTTATTTTTATATGGTTCGCCTTTGGGGGCCAGTAATGTTAATAGCTGACCATAACGACTTAATTACAGATTACCAATTACCATTAAATCCAGTTGATGATGTTTATAAATTCATTATTAGAGACTATGAATATGCTATACAGAACCTACCAAGTTCTGATGAACCAGGCAGAGTCACATCATGGAGTGCAAAAGGAATGTTGGCTAAAACATATTTAGCTTATTCTGGGTATGGTCAGAGTGGAATAAGAGATGAAACTATGCTTCAAAAAGCAGCGAAATATGCCGGTGATGTTTGTAAAAACAGCGGACTGGATTTGTACAATAGTTATGAGGGATTATTTTACTTAACCAATGAAAATAATCCTGAATCCTTGTTTGCACTACAATGGGCAGAGCTTGGTATATGGGGCTCACAAAATACTTTCCAAGCTTATTATGCATATAGCTCAGATATTACGGGTGTTGGTGATGGCTGGGGAGGTGGAAATGGTCCATCGTATAATCTTATAAAAGAATTTTTAAAAGATACTTCTGATAAAGAAAGATTACATGCTACGTGTTTTACATTCAATGATTATTATCCAGAGATTAAAAAGTCAAGTGGAGGTATAACATTTGACCAAAATATACCCAAAATAAAAAAATATATTATAGGAACACCCAATGATAACGAAGGTGATGTTGCCTTTATGAATGCATCAATAAATACATATATGTTAAGATTAGCTGATGTATACCTAACCTATACAGAAGCTTTGCTTGGGAACAGTACCACAACCACAAATGCTGATGCTCTTTACTATTACAATAGAGTTCGAGAAAGAGCTGGAGTTTCGACAAAAGAATCTATTGGCTGGAATGATATCTTTCGTGAACGTAGGATTGAATTTGCAATGGAAGCACAACTTTGGTATGATATTGTAAGGTGGTATTATTACAAGCCTGTTGATGCATTAGCATATATCAATTCTCAAAATCGCGATTACGCATATACATATGACGATGCCGGATTGGTATTAGGTACTCCATACTCAACTGTAAATGCTACAGATGATGATATTTATCTACCTTACCCGGAAAACGATGTAATTCAAAATCCATTATTATCACAAGACCCTGTTCCGTATGATTTTAATGATGGAGAATAATAATTTAAATTAAAAACTATGAATAATTTTATTACTTTAACATATTTAAACTTTAGAGCATTACTATTAATGCTTATAGCTACTACCATTGTAATATTTTCTTCATGTGAAGATGGTGAAGTTGGGCCTCCAGTTATAACACAAGTTCGATCAACTGATCCTTCTAAAGCAGATAGTACATTTACAGGATCTCAACCTGGAAAGCTTATTGTAATTCAAGGTAAAAATTTTACAGGATTACTTCATGTTTATCTAAATGAACTTGATGCATCCTTTAACCCTGCCTTTTGTAGCGATAATAACATTTTAGTATGGATACCTGATTCCGTGCCACTTAGCGCTACTGATCCAAATGCATCAAACACAATAAAAGTGGTTACACAAACTGGTGAAACATCTTATCATTTCAGGTATTTAGCACAATCTCCTACAATTTTATTTTTTGATTTTAATTTACCATTGAATGTTGGAAATACAATAACAATAGTAGGAGCAAATTTTTATGTAATACAGGATGTTTATTTTATAAATAATGGGGATACAATCTTTATAACAGATTACACTGTTTCTGATGATTATAACCAAATTTCATTTCAGGTAACTGCTGAGATATTATATAATGGTAATATTGGTATAATAACCGAAAGTGGTACAATATCAAAAGAATATACTCCAATGCCTCCGCCTGAGATAACTGGGTTTAGTAATGATCTTCCGGTTCAAGGAAGTATTTTTGACATTATTGGAATATATTTTGGAAGTATTGAAAAGATAATTTTTCCAAACGGAGATGAGATATTAAAGAATAATATAATATTCAACACAAATAATACAATAATGACTGTTCAAATGCCATTATCGGATGAAGCAGGTGATTTAGCGCTAATTTCATCATTTGGAGATACAGTGATATACGCTGATTTTAATAGTAGATCGACGGTAATGTATGACTTTGACACTAAAGGTAATTGGGTTTGGGATAATACAAAAATTGAATCAGCTGGAACACAAGCTGGTGAAGAACCCTTAATTTCTAATGGGAATTTTTATAGAATAACAGGAACAGTTCCAACAAATACTGATTGGTGGCAAGAAGGAGTACTAGGTATGTCAATTATATGGCCAAGTGCTTCCACTATTCCAGATGAAACTTCTGTTGAGAGCCTAGCTTTCTCTCTTATAATTAACACAGAAATGCCATGGACTCAAGGATCTATCAGGATATCAATTGAGAATGCTGAATATTTCTTGATGCCATGGGAAGATGGAACAGTTGTCCCTGTTGATGAATGGGTATTATATACAATTCCATTAACAGCATTTAATAATATGAATTTCATTACATATGGAGATATCTCTTCACTTAACCCGGATAATACAATTTTAATAATGGTTAAAACAACATCTGAAGAAGAGTTTGATATTAATTTCTGTATTGATGACGTTAGATTTTCGATAATTAATAATGAATAGTACAAGGAATGAAATGATTTAAATTTTATTATTTTTATTCAAACAATATTTAACTATATTAAATCTAAAATCAATATCTTAAATAGTTAAATAAATTAAATATATTTCAATTAAAACAAACACTTTGATAAAACTTAAACATTATTGTTTTTTACTAATAATATTATTAGCACTTTCATCATGTGTTACAAAAAATAATAACCAGGAAAAAACTGATGCTTATTCTATTCAGATAGAAAATAAAATTGATAGCCTTATTTCTGTCCTTTCATTGGAAGAAAAAGTGGCTCTGCTTCATGGTAACGGTATGTTTACTTCAACAGGAATTGAGCGGTTAGGAATACCCGAATTAAAGTATACCGATGGGCCAACTGGGGTGCGTGAAGAAATGGAGAAACAT
>CAZBZX010000184.1:0-8218 GCA_964496465.1 uncultured Bacteroidales bacterium | reverse complement strand
TGGGCTATCTTCAATAAAAGTAATAGTTAAGGAATCTTTCATATATGTTCCCTGGGAAATCATAGCAGGCATTGAGTCTTGCGGTCCGGAAGCGTAACCCATATTATACATATCCATTATCATTCCATTCATTTCGTATTTAAAAAAAGTGATAAATGCAGCGCTGTCTTGTGTTAAGGGAAAAACCCAGGTTATTTCTCGATTTTCGCCTCCACCAACATTATAGGTACTTTTTTCATCTCTTGAAGTTGAATTGTACCAATAATAAAATGGTAACCTATTAATATCATTATTAACAATAATTGGAGCATTAAGCATAGCTGTATTACCACAGCCATTAGTTGCAGTAAATGTAAATGTGTAATTTCCTGCAGTTACATAAGGATGAGTTGCTAAAATACCCGTATTTGGGTCTCCTTCTGTGACAGTTCCTGAGTTATTTCCATCCCCATAATCAATATAATATGAATAATTAGAATTGTTTTCATGATTGCCTTCATCAAAAAAGTATACTGGATCACCCGGACATATTGTATCAGGTATAAAGGCTAATTTTGAGTTAGGCGGATTTGTATTCGATGCCACTATAACTATAGTATCGTAAGCTTCCCCACCACATGGATGGAAGGCTGTTAAAATAACATTGAATATACCTTCATTTTGAAATAAATGTTTTACATTATATTCATTTATTTCATTTGTGCCATCTCCAAAATTCCAATTGTATCTTACATCGTAATAATTACTTGAAACATTATAGAATCTAATAACTTCACCAGGACAAATAAATAATGAATCCACAATTGGATTGTCACCTTCCACCATCATTTTGGCATATATATCTCTTTGTATGGTATCAGATTGAATGCGAATATTTTCAGCGTGTGTTTTATAGCTTCCACAACCATTTCTAACTAATAATTTTACATTATAATCTCCATCAGATGCGAATATATGGTCTACATTTCGCTGGTTAGATTTGGTGCCATCACCAAAATCCCATAAATATTTACCAGTTGCCTGGGCATAAAAATAAATAGGACTGTTTGGACATGGATTTGATATGTTCCAACCAAAATCAGCATATTGAATTTGAATATCATTTTTAATTTGAACAAAAGCCGTATCATAATCAATACCTCCACAACTATTGGTTACTCTTAAAGTAATCATTTTTGTACCTTGAGTAGCATATGAATGCAATGGTTCTCGTTGGGTTGAAGTAGAACTTCCAAAATTCCATAAATAGGAAGTAGCTCTGCTTCTATTACGTAAATTTATTGGGTCTCCCGGACAATATTCTATCTGATCTATTTCTATGGCTGCAAATGCTTTTGCACTTTCAGTAACATTTATTGTTTGAATAATGGTATCTATACCACATTCCGGATGTTGAATAGTTAATGTTACATCATATATTCCATTGTTTGGGTATGCATAATTTTCATAGTTATTATTTCGAATATCACCATTCCCGAAATCCCATTCTAGCCAGTTGTAGGGATCATTTGTCCAGAATTCAACTTCTTCACCAGGACAGGCTTCTCCATCAACGGAAGTCATATAATTTGCTGATATTCCATTTACCCAGAAATCACGCTCAAAAGATCCAAGATGATTATTATTATCAATATCATATCCTTCAAGTCGCACATGATAATCACCAGCGAAGTTAAAAATGGAATCCAGTTCATAAGCAACTATTCCCGGATTATCATTTATATACCAGGTATATTCAACATTTCCTGCAGCCGGACTGCTTGTATTTGTTAAAAATATATGCGCTGGTGCACATTCATTTCCAGAATCAAAGGTGAAATAAAAAGAAATTCCTTGTGAAAAAATAGTTATAGACAGAATGAAACATAAGGAAATTCCAATAATTACTTTAATAAGAAGTGCTTTCATAGTAGGTAATGTATAAATTTATTAATTATTATTCGCTCGTTTTATTGTCGCAGATTCAATAATTATAAAATTAACGAAAATTAAAATCCCTACATAGGAATTATCGATGATATATATCATCCAATTGATTAACAATTTATTTACATTTTAGTTTTATTAAAAGTTTATATTCAAGAAGATTTTTATCTAATTTGTAATTGATATAAATTAGATTTTTAAAATGATTATAACAATAAAATTTGTTAGTGAATTATAAATTGATAAATAAATGAATTGTTTTATTTTTGTTTTGAATATTTAAATAAAAAATAAATAGATTTATGCTTAAATCAATGACAGGTTACGGGAAGAGTAATTTTGAAAATGAAGAAAAAAAAGTAACTATTGAAGTTAAATCATTAAATAGCAAACAACTCGATGTAAACATTAAACTTCCTCCTCTTTACCGTGAAAAAGAAATAGGATTGAGAAATATTATTTCAAAGCGTGTTTCGAGAGGGAAAATAGAGGTGGTTATTAATGCTGATACAAAGTCTGTTAAGAATACACCATTGATAAATGATGAAATAGTTAAGAGTTACTATACTCAAATTATGAAATTAAGAGAAGAAGCTGATTTAATTGATTCTTCTGATCTTTTATCTGTTATTATGCGATTGCCTGATACATTAAAAATTGAAAAGGAAGAATTAAATGACAATGAGTGGAATGGAATTGAATATGCATTAAATAAGGCTATTGATGAATTTGAAAATTTCAGGAATCAGGAAGGAGCAAATCTTGAAAAAGATATAATTAAAAGGATAGGTAATATTTTGAATAGTCTTAACTCAATTGATTCTTTTGAAAAAGAGAGAATTAATAATATAAAAGGCAGGATTCAAAAAAATTCTATTGAATTTTTGAATGGAATTGAGATTGATAAAAACAGGTTTGAACAGGAATTGCTTTTTTATATCGAAAAGATTGATATTACAGAAGAAAAAGTAAGACTTCAGAATCATTGCAGCTATTTTTTAGAAACAATTAAAGATGAAAATCCGGGAAAAAAACTTGGATTTATTTCACAGGAAATAGGAAGGGAAATTAATACTATAGGCTCAAAAGCAAATGATATGAATATTCAGAAAATTGTGGTGGAAATGAAAGATGAACTTGAGAAAGTGAAAGAACAATTAATGAATGTACTATAATAGTGAATAGTGAGTCGTGAAATGTGAATTGTAAATAGTGAATAGTAAATAAATAATATATTTTAGAAATCAACAAATCAACAAATCAATAAATCAACAAATCAATAAATCAATAAATCAATAAATCAACAAATCAATAAATCAATAAATCAATAAATCAACAAATTATTAAATGACCGGAAAGGTAATTATATTATCAGCACCATCGGGAGCAGGAAAGACTACCATAGTAAAATATTTGCTGGAGCAGGATTTGCAGTTGGAGTTTTCTATTTCAGCGTGCAGCAGGCAAATGAGACCGGGTGAAAAACATGGTGTGGATTATTATTTTTTAGAAATCAATGATTTTAAAAAAAAGATTGACAACAACGAGTTTATTGAATGGGAAGAAGTGTATGAAGGAAATTATTATGGAACTCTAAAGACTGAAATTGAGAGAATTTGGAAAAATGGAAAACATGTTTTATTTGAAGTTGATGTAAAAGGAGGAATTAGTTTAAAAAAGATTTTTAAAGAAAAAGCTTTATCAGTTTTTATTAAACCACCAACAGTTAATGATTTAAGAGAGAGATTAAAATTACGATCAACTGAAACAGTTGAAATTATTGAAAAACGGATGCAACGTGCTGAAGAAGAATTATCTTTTGAAAAGCAATTTGATATTGTAATTGTAAATGACAAGTTAGAAGAGGCGAAAGAAAAATCATATCAAATTGTTAAGGAATTTATTACTAAATAAAGGATTAGAGATTTAACAACATTTACAATATATAAATTATGCAAGAATACATTGTTTTAGATCAGCTGATCATTAAACTTTCTGTATTGCTTGGACTTTCTCTTTTAATTGAACGATTTTTAGCATTTTTAAATACGGCTATAAATCGATTACTTGTTTTTCAATATTCAAATAAAAATACCCAAATTGAAAAGCTACAGGAGAAATTAAATAGAGAAATTGCAGCCAGTACTGAAGAGAGAGAACTTAACAGTTTATCCGGGGAAGATAAAGATCCCCGTGAGATAGTACCTAATTCAACACTATCTGTGTCACATCAGGTTGAATCGAATTTTGATGTATTACCTATTAAGCCAATGCGATCCATTCTGGATGATACATTAAGATTTGAGAAGTATAAGGAGCAAAATACAATTTTAAAAGAGTTTTGGATGCAAGTATTAGGAACTATTATTGCAATAATAGTGTGCTATATTTCAAAATTTTCGATATGGGAGTTTTTTACTTATGCTGTAACTGGGGAATACTTAGAAAATCTACGGAATTTTGAATTTATTTTTACTGGGGTAATTATTGGTTCGGGAAGTAAACCGATTAATTTTTTAATGAATTTTCTTATTAACAGGAAAATTGAAGCTGATCAAGGCGAAGTAAAAGAAGAATCTAAGATTATTCCAGAAAGCGATCAACCAAAAGTTAAAATAATCACTAAAGAAAAAAGTGAAGTTACTCCAGTGGTTTTAAGTATTCAACCTAAGTCAATTGAAGAAATTGTTGGTTTTGAATATAACGGAGGCGATCGGCCAGGCAGGTTAGAAAATGTGCATCTATATAAAAACCCAATCGACCTTGTTATATACCACCATACGGCAATGCATTCAGATGCTCCTTTTGAAGAAGTCGTAAAAGAATTTGATAGAAAAGGATGGCTAACAGGATATCATTGTGTCGTATTTAAAGACGGTAGTATTCGGGTTTTATGTCGTTGGGACAGGTTTGGGAATCATGCTATTACTTATAATTCCCGTTCATTTGGGATAGCTTTTCAGGGAAATTTTGAAACTGATCCAGGTATACCATATTCTAATCCAGAGGGAAAGATGGGAATTGCTTCACCTACTCATTCTCAAATTCAATCTGCAGCAAGAGTGGTTGCTATGTATGCTCTCATGCATAACATTAAAGCTGAATTTCCTTCATCAGTTCCAAGCGGAAAACCATTAAAAAATATTATCCCTCATAATCTTATTGCAAATAAAGCTTGTCCGGGATGTAATTTTCCTCATCAGAATTTTCAGAACAGCATATTAGATTATCATATCAAATGGAGCAATGATGCTGATTTTAAAAAGGCCCTTGAGGCATTTAAAAACAAACCAATGGTAATTCCAAAATAAGTATTAAAATGGAAACAATATTATTACAAATAGAAACCGCTGCAACAGTAAGTGTAATTACCAAAATAACTTATTTGTTATTCTTATTTCTTATTCTAGCCATATTTATTGAACGTTTTGCAGAAATTTTTATAAGTATTATAAAATATACTGATTTGAAACTAGGTTGGTATAAAATATGGAACAGGAAAGCAGAAAAGTTGAAGGTACGACTTGACAGAATATATGGCTATCAGGGTAGTGGTGCAGATGATAAAAGAAAATTGTATACATGGATTATGTGGTATTTAATTACCGAAAGACCATATATTGGTGGTAAAGATGTCATAGCAGCAAAATCAATCCGTACTAGATATTATCGTGTATTAACCAGGATTTTTGCTTTAATAATTTCTTTACTGTTTGCCTGGTGGATGTATGTTTATATTAAAATTGATCTGGTAACAATCCTAAAAAATGTAGCCGGATTTGAAATAAATGCTAGTTATAATTTAAACCAGTGGTTTAAAATAGTAGTTACAGCAGCTATATTAGCAGCAGGATCAGAACCAATGCACCAGTTAATTAAGCGTGTTGAGAAAATTGGAGAATCAAAAAAAATGGCAAAATCATGATAAAATATTGGCAATTTATTCAAAATAGTGGGGATTTTATATTTTTTGGAATCATCCTGCTAGTTGTTCTGGTACTTTTTATTAAAGATTTTCAATTAACAAGTGTCCGATCCTGGCTAATATTAGCTGGGATTACAGCTATGGGAGCCGTAATGGCTATAAGAGCTTTTAAAAAAAATAAGTTATTATCAGCATTAGCTGAACGTGAAGAAGCATTAAAGAAACTTGAAGAGGAATACGAGAAGCTGAAAGATGAGCATAAAATTTCCAAAGAAAATTACGAGAATACAAAAAAAGAATTGGATGAAGCAAAGAAAAAGACCGCAAGGGATATTTTAAAAGCCGATGAGAAATATAATGATGAATTGAAAAAAATTGATGAGGAATATAAAGATATTAATCCTTCAGATTTGATTACAAGGAGTCGTACAATTTTAAATCAATAGCTATGAAAAGAAACTTAATTGTAATTACTTATTGCTTTTTAGTCAGTTGCCTGCTTGGCCAGAATAACATTACTTTAAATGGAGTTAGAATAAATGGGGAAGAAGTTGATAACAATATATGGGTATTCCAAAATAATCAAGATACAATCATTGCCTTAAAATTTGAAGAGTACAAAGCATTAAATAAAAAAATTGAAGAATTATTGGCAGCTCATGAATGGCTTGATAGTATAATTATTGCTAAAAATGAATTAATTGCAGCATTCGAGGATTATGAAGAAAAGGCGGATACACATATTGATGTTCAGTCGAAATTAATAAATGTTGGTGATAGCTTATACCTTGGCTATAAAAGTTTGTATAATGATTTAAGATCAATTTATGGTATGCAAACTTTTTCAGTTATTCTTGGAAGTGGTGCTTATAATTACGATAAAAATAGTTGGAAACCATATTTAGATGTAGGTGTGGCTTATAAAAATTTCCAGGGAAATTACCAGTTTGGGAAAGAATTTAAAGGAATTAATTTGCAGTATGTATTTCCTTTATTTTAATTTTTCGAATTTTTAAAGATTATGAATAATTAATTAGTGTGGTATTTAGGACTATTTACTTCTTGAGCTCTGAACATTTCGTAATTTTTGTGATCAATTGGATAATCCCAACAACCCATTCGGTGAAATAACTTTCCTCCAAAACCACTTTTAAATCTGTATAAACCAAACAAAGGGTGTGCCGGGTCTGCACTAGGAGAAGTTCCAAACATATCGTATTCTTCACAGTCAGCTTGCTTTGCTTTAAGAATTGCTTCCCACTGCAATGCATAAGTAGCCATAAAGTTCCGATTATTGTTCGAAGAAGCTCCATAAAGATAAGTTCCTCTATTTTTTGATAATATTAAAAACATTGCCGCTAAAAATTCACCTTTATAATCTGCCATAAGTAATCGCACATCAACAGGAGATTGTAAATCATCAGTATGTGTTGTAAGTACGGAATGAAAATATTCTTTATCATGTAATGAAATACCATTTCTAATGGCTGTTTCTTGATATAATAAATACCAATCATCCAGTTTTTCCATTCCATAACTTTGTACATTTATCCCTTTTCTTTTGGAGAGCCTAATATTATAACGAGTTTTAGGCTTCATTTTATTCATGATTTTTTCTTCTTTGTCTTTTAAGTTTAAAAAGATAGTATTTGATGGTAATATGTTAGTTTGGCATTTTATTAGATTCCACTTATTCGTGTTGTAATTTACCCTGAATTCCTGATTTCTGTTTGTAGGTGGGCCTATCCAATTGCCTTTAGAATCATAATAATCTTCCTCCTTTGACCATTGATTTTCCCATGGCAAATCATAACGTATAACAATGCAGTTTTTTGGTAAATACGATTTTATAACTTCAGAAAGTTCTTCTAAAAATTTACCATGGTTTTCAGAGTCAGGCTCATTTTTTGGGCCATAAGGTACATATGCAATGCAATGATTTCTATCAATATTTCTCACTAAAATTAACAAATCGTTCTGAATTATTTTATTGCTATTTTGAGAGGGAAATAATAGGTTAATTGAGGTTTTGTATTTAAAAGCATAAGGTATAACTCCTTGTTTATTTTTAACCCGTGCCCAAAATGCTGTTTGCTGAACAATATTACTTTTTTGTATCGCTTGAATTTCTTCAGGTTCAACTTTACAAATCATTAACTTATTTTTAATAACATTACGAAGTTAATAAAACCATTATTACCAGTCAAATATATCATTCAATTGCTTAAAATATTTTAGACAATAACATGGAAATATTCGTGGGATCCTATTTAACAAGAAGAAAGATTTCAATTTTAATAATTTATTTGAAGATAAAATTAGCTATTATTCAATCAATTTTGAATATTTATCAATTAAAGTTTCATG
>CAZBZX010000183.1:0-8346 GCA_964496465.1 uncultured Bacteroidales bacterium | reverse complement strand
ATGAAATATTTTGATATATTTTATATGTCAGATTATTTTATATATATTAAATAAAATATTAATTGAATTCTTAACAAAAGTTTGCTGGTTACTTTAGTATAATATTTTTAGCATTATCTAGTGCGTCTTTTCTCCAATTAAATAACTTATCAAAAACAGCATCTGTATCTAGAGAATCTACTATTTCAAGAGATTTTATATAATCAAGAATCTTGAAACCAGACGAAACAATGCTGGTTTCCAATCCTATTCTTTCAGCGGCTTTAACTGCATTTTCCATTTCTATTGTTGTTAATAAGATAGATGCAAGAATAACTGTTTTATCTGTTTCATCTTTTGCAAAGGTTATATAAAACTGTGCTGCAGTGTTATAACTCATAATTCTATAATAATCTCCAATATCACTATCAAATATTTCAGATAATTTGATAGCAATATCTTCAATAACTTTATCGGCTTCATCATAATCAATATTTTTATTACAGTTAAACAAATCTGTATACTCAGAGATATTAAGTTCTGATAAGGATTTCACAGCACTCTCATTGCATGAAATACAAACAATATTATTTGCGTCTCCATAAACAATCATAGGAGCCCACATACCTAAATTGCCGGCAATTTGTTTTACTTTCTCAAGTTCTTGTTCTGTAATATTATTCGGGTTTGAAACCTTTGTATTATTTTGTACTTGTTGTGTTTCAGATTCTCTTGGGATAGTTTTTGCTCGGTATGTTTCAGCTTCTTTTGTGAGATAGGAAGGTACTTCCTCCAACCAATTTAATTTCATTGATTCAGATAAAAAATCAAGGATATAATTCCGCTTTTCAGTTTCAATTATTATCAATGGTTCTTTAATATCAAATGAAATAATCGACCAATAGTATATTAATTCTGTAGTATTAGCTTTACGCAATATATATTTCTCTCCTTTTAATTCTTTACGAAGTTCATTCCATACCTTTTTACTGTCCTCAATTTCTTGGGTAAACTTTCCAGGTAATTGTTTATCATCAACTAACAATAATAATGTTCCACCTTCAATATTATCTAATGCATCAACTTTTTCAAATCGAGACCATAAAGTCGGGCCAATAATCATTATATCGCTGCAAATAGAATAATCAGGATCTTCTGAAAGTTCATTTATTATAAGCTTTTTTGCTTTTTCGAATAATTTAGGTTTACAGTATTGATAGACTATTCCTTCAGGAATATTAATTTCTTCAATTTTTTGAGCAATTAGTTTAATTCCTGAGACTAAGAGGAAAATTAAAAATAACTTTTTCATTTTTATATAATTATGGATTAATTAATAAATATCTCAGATTAAAATCAAATTTTTATTATTAACGATGAGTATATTGGTTTGTTGTTCAGCTTATTAATACTTTTAAGATTATTATATTGCAAAATTGAAAATAACCAGTTCTTTCAAAAATGAAAAGTTATAAATATTTTTATAACTTACCAAAAATTCCAGTTAAAAAGGAATATCTGTTTTTACCAATTTCATATTATTTATTTTTTTAACAAATACAATTAAATATTTCAGAATAAGACTTATAGTATAATAAAAAATTTACTTTTTATGTTTATTAAATTCAATATGAAATGTAAAAAATTAAAAGTTAAAATTTTGATAATTAAATAGGAAATTTGTCGATCTCAACAAGCTCCAATGGTTTGAAAATCAAAACATTAATATATAAAATTAAATTAATCTATCAATATCTTTTTTGAATAAGTTTGATATTATCTTACCTAACTTCACTGAAAGAAATCATTCAGAATGTATGATTTGTTATCAAAATTAGCGCTAATAGACCAAATTTACTCTATGATTTAGAGAAATTTTTAACATCTCATATTGGATTTATAAATAGAAATTGAATCGAAAAGGATTATTTGATTTGATATTTAGTTATTGACTTTATTATAAATGAATAAATCATTGGGATTAGTTTTATCAAATACAAATTACTAGTTAGGGCACCTTAGGATTTTGATTTGAAATTACTTGAAAGATAAACGATATACCAATAATAATAATTAAATATATTACTTATATTTAATTATTAAATAAAATATTTTCTAATGAAGATTAAACAAATAGTGTTTATTTGGTCCATAATTCTTCAATTCTTTTACAGTTATATTATAGGCTTTAGCCAAAATCAAACTATAATTGACAGTCTAATAATAGAATTAAACACTATTGATAATGATTCTGTTAAAGTTCAAATTTTAAATGATTTATCATGGGAATTTAAAGAATCTAATTCAGATTTAGCGTTAAAGTATGCTGAAGAAAGTTTTAGTATAAGTAATAAAATTGGTTTTAGTAAAGGGGGGGCTTATGCATTAAGAAATTTGGGTATAATATATTCCTATTCAGGCAATTCTGCCAAAGCGTTAGAATTATATGCAAATGCTCATGCATTATTTAATAAAATAAATGACCAGCTTGGTGTTTCCAAATGTTTAAATATAGTTGGTTTAGAGCATTACTATTTAGGCAATTATACAACATCACTTGAATATTTTCAAAATTCATTAAACTTTATTGAAAAATTAGATAATAAAAGTGCTTTGGCTGAATGCTTTAATAATATTGGTCTGGTTTATGAAGCTTGGGATCAATATGATAAAGCCATAAAATATTTTAGGCAGGCGCTGACTATCAATAGAAAACTGGGCATAGAGGATCAAATAGCTATTCAATTAAACAATATTGGTCTGGTTTATGAAGCCTGGGGACAATACTATAAAGCCATACAATATTATTACTGGGCACTAGAAATTAATAAGAAATTAGGAAAAGAAGCCGGTATAGCTACAAATTTCAGCAACATTGGTAGAGCGGATAATTCCATGGGCCAATACGATGAATCCATCCAATATTTTGAGCAGGCGCTGGAAATTGATAAAAGATTAGGAATAGAAGTTGGTAAAGCTGCTGATTTCAACAACATTGGAATGGTTTATAATTACCGGGGCCAATACAATAAATCCATCCAATATTTTGAGCAGGCCTTGGAAATTAATAGAAAATTAGGACATGAATCAGAGATAGCTACTTGTCTTAGCAACATTGGAAGTATTTATAGTTCCTTTGGCCAATACGATAAAGCCCTCCAATATTTTGAACAATCGCTGGAAATTAATAAAAAACTTGGAAAAGAATCAGGAAAAGCGATAAACTTCTCCACCATTGGAAGTATTTATAGTTCCTTTGGCCAATATGATAAAGCCTTCCAATACTTTGACCAGGCGCTGGAAATTAATAAAAGATTGGGAAGAGAAGCTGATATAGCTACAGATTTCAACAACATTGGGATGGTTTATAAAGTCTGGGGCCAATACGATAAAGCCCTCCAATATTTTAAACAGGCGTTAGAAATTGATAATAGATTGGAAAAGAAAGCTGGGATAGCTACAGATTTCAACAACATTGGGTTGGTTTATGATTCCCGGGATGAATACGATAAAGCTCTCCAGTATTTTAAGCAGGCGCTGGAAATTAGTGAAAAACTAGGAATAGAAGATGGTATAGTAAGAGATCTAAGAAATCTTGGATCAGCATACAAAAATATTGGCCAATACGATAAAGCTATTGTATGTTATGAGCAACTGCTAGAAATTGATAATAGATTGGGAAGAGAAGCTGATATAGCTACAGATTATAACAACATTGGGATGGTTTATCATTCATGGGGCCAGTATGATAAAGCCTTACAATATTATGAGCAAGCACTGGAAATTAATAAAAGATTAGGGAAAGAAGATGGTATAGCTACAAATTACAACAACATTGGGTTGGTTTACGATTTCTGGAGTCAATACGATGAAGCTATACAATATTATGAACAGGCGCTGGAAATTAGCGAAAAATTGGGAATAGCATTGGAGATAGCCATAAATCTGAACAACATTGGATTGGGATACAAAACTTGGGATCAATACGACAAAGCTCGCCAATATTATGAGCAGAAGCTGGAAATTAGTAAAAAATTAGGAAAAAAAGATGATTTAGCTATATATTTCTACATTATTGGTGAAGTTTATAGAGCCTTGGACCAATACAAGAACGATAAGCAATATTATGAACAAGCGCTAGAAACAAACATAAAATTAGGATTAGAAGCTCTTATAGCTGGAGAATCCAAAAGCATTGAGAGTACTTTTAATACCCAGAGCGATAATAGAGCCATTCAATATTTTGACCAAGCCTTAGAAATAGCAGAAGATTATTTTTTTATATCGGAGCAAGTCTTAATTCGAAATTACATTGGGAATGTATATTATTACTGGGGTGAATACGATAACGCCAAATGGAATTATGAGGACGCATTGGAGATAGCTGAGTTTTTTGGAGATAAAGCAGGTATAACTATATGTCTTGCTAATTTGGGGAATTGTTGTTATTTCTTAGGCCAATACGATGAAGCCATAGAGTATTTTGAGCAGGTGCTGGAAACTAATAAAAAATTAGGAAAAAAAGTGGACATAGATCCTTATATTATCAACATTGGGAATGTTTATTATTCCCAGGGTCAATACAATAAAGCCATAGCATATTATAAGCAAGCCCTGGAAATTGATAAAAAATTAGGAGATGAGACAGGGATAGTTATTCATCTCAACAACATTATGAGTATTTATGATTCTTTAGGCCTTCACGACAAAGGCGTGAAGTATATTAAGAAACAGGTATTAAAAATTAACATAAAATTGGGAAAAGACACTAAAATAGCTGATGAATATTTTAATAAAGGAATGGAATTATATAAACAAAACAAATATTTGGAAGCGACACAAATGTATATTAAATCAGTAGAAGTTGAAAGAGCATCCCAAAATCCCCGATTATTATATTTGGGTGCATTATTAAATATGACAGGTTCATCGTATGAACAGGCAGGTCAATATGATAAATGCATCCAATATTATGAGCAGGCACTGGAAATCGCTGAAAAATTGGAGAAGGAAAATGATGTAGCTACATATTATTACATTATTGGTGAAGTTTATAAAGCCTTGAGCCAATACGATGAAGCTATCTTTTATTATGATTTTGCGCTGAGAATAGCTAAGGACTTGAGACAGGAAGATAAAACAGTTATCCGTCCTGATAGCAGTAGGCTGGTTTACGATGTCTGGGGCCAATACAATAAAGCCATACAGTATTATGAGCAATCGTTAGAAATAGCTGAAAATTCAGGGCAGGAAAATAAAATAGCTGTTTATATCAACAAAATTGGAACGCTTTACGATTCTTTAGGCCAATATTATGAAGCCATAAAATATTATGAACAGGCCCTTGAGATTTTTAAAAATCAAGGGCAAGAAGAATTAATAGCTACATTTCTCAACAGAATGGGTTTAACATATATAGCCTGGGGCGAATACTTTAAAGCTAGTAAATGTTTTGAACAGGCGTTGGAAATTAAGCCTGATTTTACTGAAGTTCAAAAAAGACTTGAAGAATTGAAATCCCAAACCTATCATATAGCTGATGAATATTTGTTTGAAGCCAAGGAATTAGAATATGTAAATAGATACCTGAAAGCAGCACAAATGTATGTCAAATCAGTCAAAGCTGAAAAGGATTGTCAAAATCCCCGTTTATCATATTTGGAAATAGAATTAGTTGGGGCAGGCAGATGTTATTACCTGATAGGCCAATACGATGAAGCCATACAGTATTATGAACAAGTCCTGGAAATTAAACCTGATTTTTTAGAAGTTCAAAAAAGACTTGAAGAATTAAAATCTTATGAAATAGCTGATGAATATTTACATAAAGCCAGGGAGTTAGGAAATCAAAACAAATACCTGGAAGCAGCACAAATGTTTGCCAAATCAGCAGAAGTTGAAAAGGTTTGTCAAAATCCTTTACTTGTAGAATTAAGTACAGCAGGGTATTATTATCTACAAATAGGTCAATACGATAAAGCCCTTCAATATTTTGAGCAAGGACTGGAAATAAGTAAAAAACCAGGACAGGAAGATAATATAGATGTATTTCTCAACTACATTGGGTTTGTTTACGACTCCCGGGGTCAATTTGATAAAGCCCTCCAGTATTATAAGCAGGCGCTGGAAATAGCTGAGAAATCAGGACAGGAAAATGTAATCGCAATACTTTGCAACAATATTGGGGTGGTTTATAGATCCCTGGGTCAATATGATAAAGCCATGCAATATTTTGAGCGACCACTGAAATTTTATAAAAAACAGGGGGAGGAAGCATCAACCAGACTTCTCATCAATATTGGGCTGGTTTATTATTTCTGGGCTCAATACGATAAGGCCTTACAATATTTTGAACAGGCATTGGAAATTGATAAAAAATTGGGAAGAGATGCTAATATAGCTATTAATCTCAACAACATTGGGCTGGTTTATCAAACCTGGAATCAATACGATAAAGCCTTCCAGTATTATGAGCAGGCATTGGAAATAAATAAAAAATTAGGATCAGAATCCGAAATAGCCAGAGATATTAGTAACATTGGGACAATTTACGAATCCTGTGGTAAATACAATAAAGCCCTCCAGTATTATGAGCAGGCGATGGAAATAAATAAAAAACTTGGGGGATTAGAGATAGCTATAAATCTAGGTAATATTGGGGATATTTATATTTACATGGGTCAATATAATAAGGCCATACATTATTATGAGCAGGCGTTGGATATTGCTAAAAAATTGGGACAGGAACCAGAGATAGCTTCAATTCTCTGTAAAATAGCAGTTTATTATTATTATCAAAAACAGTTTGAGAAAGCCATTCCATACTTTGAAGAATCAATTGAATTATTGGAAAAAATAAGAAAAACAGCCAAAGGAGAAATTAGGAGGGATTATCTTGCCTCACAGATTCATACTTACCAATATTTAACATCAACCTACATAAAAATTAATCAACCTGGTAAAGCTTTTCAAATTACTGAATTATCATCGGCAAAATACCTGGCCGAGCAATTAGCCGGTAATGATGATATAGAGATTATTGATTTAGAAAGCACTTCAAATTTAATAGATGCAAATACAAGTATAATTAAATTTGCTAATATCAATTGGAAAACTTCATCAAGAATAGTTGTTCATAAAAATAATATATATGCAGTAGAGGTTGATGATAGTATTTATCTTTCAAAGCTAGGTGAGCAATATATGCAAAAGGCAGATAGTATGTATATTAAATTTAGAGGGACAAAACCTCTTCAATCAGGTTATGAAGATCTATCTGGATTTATAAAAATTAAAGAATCAAGTAATTTTGAAAATATAGAAAAAACCATTAATTACTATCGTTATTTATTAACAGATCCTTATAAGTCAGATGATAAAAAAGAAGAATTTATAGTTATTTCAAAAATATTATATGAATTACTATTCAACGATATTGAGCCGTATTTAGAAGATAAAAATGAATTAGTTATATTACCTGATGGTATTCTCGGCTTTCTTCCTTTTGAAACATTAATTATGCCAGATGGCAGGTATCTCTGTGAGAAATACAAAATTAAATACCAGTACTCTTTAACTATCTCAGAAATAATTTCAAACCGTAATTACTCAAGTAACCGTAAATCACTACTTGCTATTGGCGGAGCTGTTTATAAAGCAGAAACCTATACCCGTGATATGAATATAAGTCCTTATCAGGTTAAAAGTTATCAAAAAGATTTTTATCTTGCATTAGATAGAGGAGACAATAACTTTTCAGATTCATATCAAAGACTAGGATATAGTAGTTTTGGAAATTTGCCAGGAACACTTGAGGAAGTTAATACCATTTATAAAATTATTCCATCAAGTATGATATTAACTGGAAATAATGCCAATGAAACTAGAATAAAAGAACTTTCAAATAATGGAGATTTAAGTAAATATAAAATACTTCATTTTGCTACACATGGATTGATCGTGCAAGAAATTCCTGAACTCTCAGCAATTGTACTTTCTCCAGATGCAGATTCCTTAAATGACGGTTACTTGCGTATGCAAGAAATTATTGATCTTAATATTCAGGCAGATTTTGTAAACCTGTCTGCATGTGAAACAGGTTTAGGAAAAATATATAGTGGGGAAGGTGTTGTTGGCCTAACTCAATCATTTTTGTTGGCAGGGGCAAAGGGACTTTCAGTTTCCATCTGGCAGGTAGCAGATATATCAACAAAAGAATTTATGATCGCTTTATATGAAAAAGTTCAGAATGAAAATCAGTCTTATTTTGATGCTATGTATAACACAAAAATCGAATTTATTAATGGCATTTTTGGAGACAAATACAAAGATCCGTATTTCTGGGCACCATTTGTTTATTATGGTAAT
>CAZBZX010000182.1:2038-8370 GCA_964496465.1 uncultured Bacteroidales bacterium | reverse complement strand
GGATAAGTTATACCATTTACTGTGATTGCATTTACAGTATATGCTTCACCACCGTCATTTGTCGTAATATTTATTGTTACTACATTTCCAACCAGGTAATCACCTAGTGTTACCGTTGCACTTATAATTTGAGGATCTGAGTCGTCAACCCGAAGTGTTGCACCAGAAGGAGGAGAAATATTTCCGGTTTCATCAATTACAAATAACTTATAATAACCATTTGTTGTAGGGGCAACAATAGCAGTAGCTATACCATGAGCTGCTTTGGTCATGGTTGTTCCGTTATTTACAAAAATAGTTGTTCCCAACGGAGCAAACCACACAGAATTTGAATAGGTGCCTGAGCTGGCTATTGTAATTACTTCTCCACCATTGGCAGATCGACTTATCGAAAACACAGTATTCTGGCTATTCGGCAATGTTTTATCAAATGCAACTTCACTTCCATTTGTGGTTGATATTACTGACGATGTACAATTGTTTCCAGCAGTATCCGTAAATGCAATTGAAAATGGCACCTGGCTTGTTTCGTTTTCTAAGGTAGTCATAGTATAAGTAGCCGTATAATTTAAACCACCTGTATTTGCTACTGTTGCAGGTTGTGTGGCAATAGTAGCAGTTATCAGATCTTTTAAAGTTTCGCTAGCTGTAAATGTAACTGTAATAATATCGCCGGGTTTAGCTAAAGACGTATTTGAATTATTGGAAGCAATTGTTACCGGGTATAGAGTAGGAGGTGTTTTATCGAACCTTACATTGGAACCTGTTGTAATTGAAGATACTTGTACTCCTGCATTACCAGATACATCTGTGAAATTAATTGTAAATGGAAGCTGGTTCACATCTGAAGTTGCATCTGTCATGGTATATGTAGCTGTATAAACAGTTGGCCCTCCAACAGCCGCTACACTATTTCCGGCAATTGTAACCATTGTACCGGAAAGATCTTCATCTGCAGTAAATGAAAGCGTGATTTGATCATCAATCATCGCCAGAGTTGTATCTGCATTATTGGATACAATAGTAACAGGACTAAGTGAAGGTAAATTATTATCAATAGTATATGTAGTAACACCTGTTGCTGCTGTATTTGAATTCCCGGCAACATCAGTTGCAGTAATACTTACATTTACTGTTGCATTAACTGCTGGTGGCACATCCCAAACATAGGTCCAATGCAAATTATCAACCGATTTGGTCATGTTTGCATTCGTTACGCCGCCACCATTATTAATTGTAATTGTTGGAACTACACTTTCATTAATTGATGAATTAGTTTCAACAAAAGTTGCAGTTATTGTAACAAAGTCTGCATCTTTTACAATTGTGTCAGCATGGTTATCATCCAGGGAGACAGTTGGTTGAATGTTATCAATTGTAAAAGAAGTAATTCCGCTTGCAAGTGAGTTGCTATTTCTTGCTGAATCGGTGGCTGTAATACTTACATTTACCAGGCCATCATTTCCTGAAGGAACATTCCAGGTACAAGTCCATACTTTGTTAGAAGATTTCGTCATAACAGTATCCAGGATAGCACCAAAAATAATATGTGGCGGATCGCTTTCATCAATCGTATTTGACTCTGTAAAAGTAGCAGTGAACGCAACATTATCGGCATCTCTTAGATAAGTATCGGCATGATCATTTGTTAGAGATATAGTAGGATCAGTATTATCAATTAAAAATGAAATATCACCGGTAGCTGCAGTATTGGTATTTCCGGCAGTATCTGTTGCTGAGATGCTAATATTAGTCACTCCATCTACTCCACCAGGAACATCCCAATCATATTCCCATTCTTTATTATTTATCCTTCTCGTCATGGCTGCATTTGTAATTGTTGTTGCACCGCTAAATGAAATGGTTGGAGGAACAGCTTCATTAATACCATCATCAAAAGCCACGGTAATAGTGATATCCGGATCATTACCCCTTACAACCTGATCTACATGATTATTACTTAAAACAACGTCAGGTCTGTTATTATCAATTAAGAAAGATTTAGAACCTGTTGCAGCTGTATTTTTATTTCCTGCTTTATCATAAGCTTTGATAGTTATTTCATGAACTCCATTATATCCACCAGTTACATCCCATACATATTTCCATTTTTTATTTGTAATTTTTGTCATGAGCGAATCTACTACATCAGTTCCATTAATGGTAATGGTTGGAATGGAGTCTTCATTAATTAAATTCGCTTCTGTAAAGGTGGCAGTAATTGTTACAACATTCCCATCCTTAACAATCGTATCCGGATGATTTGAAGTTAATACTACTGTAGGTCGCTTTGTATCAATATTGAAGGTGTTTGTCCCTAATGGTGCCCCGGCACTATTATAAGCTGAGTCTACTTGTGAAGAGATTGAAATAGTAGCAACTCCATCTTGGAAAGTTCCTCCGTTATCTTCATGAACAAGATAGTTGAAATCGAATTCAGATTGACTTACTAAAACGTTCATAGCACTAACAGTATCTGGTGAAGTACCTTGCTGGCCAATTGTGATGGTTGGTATACCTATAATATCTTCACTATATTTTAAGGTAATTTTTACAATACCGGTATCAATATAAGTATTCGTAATATTTAAGCTTAAAGTATCAGTTGGAGCTTTTGAGTCAATAACGAATGTTGAATCACCAAGTGGGGGAGAATTGTTATTTCCGGCTGAGTCAGTTTCTGTAGAAATTGATACTATTGCAGTTCCATCCAGATATGAACCACCGGTACTAGCTACAATAGTATAGTTATAATTAAATACTTTTTGGTTTACTGGAGTCATTACTGCATTTGAAATATCAGCTGTACCTGGCTGGTTAATGGATATTGAAGGTGTTCCAATTATGTCTTCATTGTATGTGGCTGTAATTTTAATAACATCTGTCGCTTTATTAGGATTTAAGCTATCCATGCTAAATGCTATTGTAGGATTATTAAAATCAACTTCAATGGTAGTTGAACTTGCTGTACCTGTTTTTGAATTGGATGCATTGTCAGTTAAGACTGCAGTAATAGTTGCAATATCATCTTCCTGTAATCCGGCTGATAAAGTATCAAAAGTAGCTTTCAGAATAGTTACATCCTGATCAGCGCCTATTCCAGATATGTCAACTGTTCCAAGATTCCGGTATGTTTCAGCATTTACTTTAGCCAGTATCTGTATCATTCCATTAGTTAGCGAGGCATCATTTGCAATAGGTATAGTGACATTTAAAGATGTATTATCATTATTCCAATACCCAACCATAGTATTTCCTCCAACAGTAGTAATGCCTCCCACAGTAAAATCTGCAGGTGGTGTATTATCTCCTGTATAGGATGTAACTGCCAATGCTGCATCACTAGGTATTGAATCAACATAATTACCTGAAAGGTCTGCAATGGTAATAGTATCAATTGATATATAGCTTGAATCCAAACAAGAAAGTAAAAATGTATCTGCTAAAATCGCATCAATATCAACCGGAGTAAAGTTAATTGTAATTGTGGTATCATCAAGAGAGTTTGTATTACTGGAAGTTAAAGTATATGAGTGTCCTCCCGTAGCATTACTTTGAAGGGTAATACCTGTTATATCTAATGATGCTACTGATACGGCTTCATCAAAATAAAGAACCATTGAATCTCCGTCAATGTCAATATCCCAATCTAATAATACAGGTCGTATATTGTCGCCAATCCAGGAAGATGCTGGAATTGCTGAACCATCTATAATTTCCGTGTTTGGATTACCGGCCATATCTGAAATAAAACCATTAGTCATAGTAAGCCAGCTAGTGGTCAATGAGGATAGCAAAACAGGATCGCCATTTATCGTTTTTAAATCGCCTTTTTTTATTTCAATTACAAAAGTAATAGTATCATTTTTACTAGACTTTTTACCTCCATCAGTTAATGTGAATGAAGTGTTAGCATTCGCTGCATCCTGAACGGTTATTTCACCTTTTAGGTCCACAGTACTTGCATCTACTGGTTCATCAAATGTTAGTGTTATTAGTTTTGTACTTAAGTTAACAGTCCAGCTTGTAAGATTTGGATCTGTGTTATCGGCTGTGTATATGTCTGCCTCATCAGCGCTCGCAGGAGTAATTGCATTAACTTCATTCCCTGCAAGATCCGTTAATAATGAACTTGTGAAACTTATGTGGCTATTATCAATAGTTGAACATAGATTTGTATTTAGTTTTATATTATTTAAGTCAACAGAATCAATATCTATTATAATCGTGGTGCCATCAATTGATGTTGTTGAACCTCCTGTTAAGGTAAATGAATTTCCGGGACTAGAATTAGCTGCATCCTGGAGGGTTATACTTGTGGCAACCAAAGAACCAGCATCCATCGGTTCGTCAAAATTTAAGATAATAGCTCCGTCATTAATGCCGGTATCAAGATTAAGTCTCCAGGTTAGAAGTGAGGGAGAAAACTCATCAGATAAAGTAACCAATCCTGTTGTTTCATTCGGATCAATATTGTTCAAATATTCATCATAAATATATGGATAAGTAGTTCCTACACCGAATTCAATCGTTTCAACTCCTGAAGGTGTTCCATCAAAAGTTAAATACAACCTGATTTTATTTTTACTTGCTTGTGTTACATTATAATAATATTCCGGCGATCCAGGTAAATTATTATCAAAGCTGTCTTTTATACTTACATAAGTGGGATTTGATGCGTGTCCTAAATTATCATTAAAATCTGCTATTCTAAATCGGTCATATCTAAGCTTATAATATTTTCGTGGGTTACCAGAATAATATCTGATTACAGGTTTGTCAAATACCACTACCATATAATCATTACTACCATCAAGTGCCATATATGCATCAATTATTTGAGGACCTGAAGCAATTGATTTATTAAATGAAGCAAGTTGGTTACCTACTGAATCTTTAATATTTCCTGCTGCATAGGTAACAACATCACCGCTTATCCATGCAGTGCCACCAGTTCTAGTTAAAGTAATTATACTATCAGCAGGAGTATAGTCAGCGCTACCAATAGAGCCTGATTTTCCAGTTATATCAAACCCAGTAGTTAAAGGAGGAGTAAATGTTATTCCTTCACTCATTTTGAATTCAATTGTTTCAACTGCACCTCCATTATCATAAAAAGTCATAACGTCAGGATTTAAAATAGGAACAATACCTTCAACGCCAGTAAAAACTGAAAAGGATGATAAATTTTCTCCAGTTAAGTAATTGTTTACATCATCGACAGTATCCAATGCTGTCCATGCAGTAGCATCCCATTTTCCACCCCTGATAACGCTTTCATCTCCTATTACATCAGTTTGTAAATAATAACAAGTGTCATCATAAGCAAAAGTCCCCATACCGTTTTGAGTTATGGTCCAATACCTTGTTAAATAATCATTATCACTGTAATTGTTTACATGTTTTGTGTCACTTAAAGTAACAGCAACATAACCAGAACCATCTGCAGCTGAAAAATCTATAACAACAGGAGAGTATTCAGCTGTTCCTGTGTTATCTCCGACAGGAAAAGTGAAAGGATCAGAATCACCGGTTGGAAATGTTTTTCTTAATTCACCACTTCCTTCAGGTACTATCATGTTTGAAGCGGATGGTGATCCTTTAATTCCAGCATTAACACCTAATGTTAGATGATTTAAACCTAAGATAAGTAAACCATCTGTAAGAGTTAGAGTATCATTTACTGCTATATCTTGAGATATAGTTAAATCATTAGAATTATCTAATATTAAATCATAAAATGTTACAGAAGTTCCTGATATATCCTGGGTAGTACTACCGTTAAAAGTAACAGTATTATCACCATGAGTAAAAGTACCAGACAAACTCCAGTTTCTACCAACAGAAATATTACCAGTTGTAGCAGTAAGGTTAGTACCAGTGAGGTCATGGCCAACAACCAGGTTATTTGTCCCAATGCTCAGTGTGCCGGATGTAATAGTTAAATCGTTTAAAATGGTTAAAGCCCCTGCAGACCAGGAACCAGCCGCATTATTAATGGTTAAGTTATAGAAAGCTTCATCGGCAATAGTACCACTGACAGCACTATCAAAACTAACCGTATTATTACCATGATTAAAAGTAGTAATTGACCAGTTTCTACCAACAGAAATATTACCTGTTGTAGCAGTAAGATTAGTACCAGTGACGTCATGACCAACAACCAGGTCATTAGCCCCAATGTCAAGAGTACCGGCGGTAATAGTTAGGTCATTTGTAACGGATAAAACTCCGGCAGACCAGGAACCAGTCGCATTATTAATGGTTAAGTTATAGAAAGCTTCATCGGCAATAGTACCACTGACAGCACTATCAAAACTAACCGTATTATT
>CAZBZX010000182.1:0-1938 GCA_964496465.1 uncultured Bacteroidales bacterium | reverse complement strand
AAGCTTCATCGGCAATAGTACCACTGACAGCACTATCAAAACTAACCGTATTATTTCCATGGGTAAAACCTGAAATTCCCCAGTTTCTGCCAACAGAAATATTACCAGTTGTAGCAGTAAGGTTAGTACCAGTGAGGTCATGGCCAACAACCAGGTTATTTGTCCCAATGCTCAGTGTGCCGGATGTAATAGTTAAATCGTTTAAAATGGTTAAAGCCCCTGCAGCAGTTTTAGTTCCTGTACTATCAATTATTAAATTATAATATGTTTCAGATAAAACGTTTTGAGCACTTCCCTGGTTATAAATTATTGTTCCTGTAGCTTCAGTTAATGTTCCAAAACTTGTTATTGTACTATCCAGCTTAAGGTTTCCTGAAGCTTCGAATATCACCTTACCTCCAGTAGCATTGAAAATACCTCTTGCAGTAAATGATCCACCATCAGAAATTCTTAAAGTATCTGAAATACCTGTTGAATCTCCAATTTTAATAGTGTGAGGTCCTGTTACCAGTACTCCTTCAATAATAATACTACCTCCAATGCTCCAGTTGTCTGTGGCAGTAGATGAATCGGACGATTGAATTACAAATGTGTCAGTTGCTTCATTAAAAACAACAGGACCACTTCCTGTTCCTCCAATTTCTGTATTCCAGCTTGTTGTAAGTGTGACATCTAAATTCCCCTGGGAATAATATTTTTTATTTTTACTATATGATGTTATTTGAAAACAAGCTAAAATGATAACTAATAAAAACTTGTTTAGGGGGAGGTTCATTTTTAGAATTTTCATGCTGGTAAATTTATGGTAAATGCGCTGATAAAGATAACTGTATTAATGTTTTAGTACTTAATGTTAGTACATTATTTAAAATCCAAACCTGAATATTAGAACATAGAATCATTATAATATACAAAGAATTACGAAATTATACATTTATAGCCTGATATACAAGCGAAAACCGAGTATTTTGACTAACTGCAAAAATAGTAAGATTAATGACAAAAAAATGATTGTCGAATTGGAAAGGGTAGGGTAAAAATACTAAATATTATTCGTACATCAAAATTCCTTCAGAATTAACTTTCATCATGTAGATTAATGTATTACCTTCAGCAAAATCAGTAGAACCAACCAATACATATCGGCCATCTGAAGATTGAATTACTGCATTTGCCTGTTGGTTGTTTAATGCACCGTATGTTTTTTCCCAAATAACAGTACCTGAAGTATCTAATTTGGCTAAATAAGAATCATTTTTTCCTTCTACATCCTGAGAATTAGTATAACCTGCAATAATTAGGTTATTATCTTGGGTTTGTTTTATACTCATACAAATATTGTTATAACCCTCTTTACTAAATGAAGAATATTGTTTTGTCCAGATAGTATCTTTGTCTGAGTATGGATATTTAATTTTTACCAAATATATATCCTTAAGTTCATTTTCAACAGTTTCACCAATTATTATAACAGATTTATCAGGTAATAAAACCGAAGAATGACAGATGGTATTCCCAATCCCATAAAATCTGGCCATTTCCCAATTAAAAGATTGATTATCATTTATATCAATGGACCGACTTAAAATGGAATGATTTGCCTTATCATCACCAACAAAAAAGTAAATGTCATTTGTTACTTTGTGTAAATACTTAATTTCACCGGAAGAACCTGTATTTAAATCATTATAATTTTTTGGCCATATTTCATTACATGCTGAATCAACCCTCATAATAAACATGCCACCTGATCGGCTGCCTGCTATAATAATATCATCATTATCGGTTATTTCTGCATAATTTCCAATTTCATTTATACTATCTACACCAAAAGGTTTGTTTAAAATAGTATCCCCATTATCATTTAATATAACTGCATAAAAGTTTGTGAGGTCGGTAGTATCAGTGTATGTTCCAAAAAACAAATAATTTCCATTT
>CAZBZX010000181.1:0-8371 GCA_964496465.1 uncultured Bacteroidales bacterium | reverse complement strand
ACCGTTGAGTGTGCGTTAAACCCAATAAAAACGATGCCCCAAATTACGATCAGTAATCCAGCGATGACATAAAGCAAATTTTTAATTTCTTAAAAAACATTTTATTTACATTATTTATCATTTCTACAGTAAATACAACTTTTTTCTTTTGTTTTCGAGCAATTGTTCTGGCAATATTGAAATTACAGTCTGAAATACTTTCAATATTATCTATTATTTTTAAAAATGCCTGTAATTGGTATGAACCATGTTTACTCATTTCCCCCGTTGAAACTTTGGCTAAATAATCAGCAATATCTATTTCATACTTATCGCTTATTTCTTCACATTTTTCAATTTTGCTATATAATTTTTGAAATTTTTTAATTTTTTCCTCTATAAGCAATTTCTGAACAATTACATGCATTTTTTGAACCCTATCGGCATAGATAACAATTTCCTTTCTGGCTTGCAATAGCGAGAGTTCAGAAGTAGATAAAAGTCCTGTATTTATAAACTTTAATGTAAATTCCTCTTCTGTTTCATCTTTTTGAGGAATAATTTTTATTGCAACATTAGCAATTTGTTTTGAAAATCCCATTAAAATTAAAGTGTTAAAAATATTGAAAAAACTATGAAAAAAAGAAAGAGCAATAGGTATAGAAGTATAATTAGTATATGGAGATTCGCCACCAATTTGTATTGTTAACCAATTTATTCCGTTTAAAAAATACCTGTATATCAATAAAATCCATATTACACCAATTATATTAAATAAAAAATGAGCAATGGCAGCTCTCTTCGCTGAAACATTAGCAACAAGAGCAGCAAGATTTGCAGTTATAGTTGTTCCAATATTTCCGCCCAAACCTATTGCTGCTGCCATTTCGAAAGATATCCATCCGTTATAACACATTACTAAAGTAAATGCCAAGGTGGCACTTGAAGATTGAATAATAACAGTTAAAAAAGCACCTATTCCAATAAAAAGTAAGGTAGATAATAATCCAAAATCGGTATAATGTTGTAGGAAAGATAATATTTCAGGATTGCTTTTAATATCTGGCACAGACGACTTTAAAAATTCAAGTCCAATAAAGATGATAGCAAAACCTACAATTACTTCACCCCAAAATTTTCTATTATCAATTTTTGAAAAAATAAAAGGCAATCCAATACCAATTATTGGCAAAGCAAGAATACTTATATTTATTTTAAATCCTAAAAGTGTAATTAACCATGCAGTAACAGTAGTTCCGATATTTGCTCCCATAATTACGCCAATCGACTGTAGCAAAGATAGTAATCCGGCATTCACAAAGCTCACCACCATAACAGTGGTAGCTGAAGATGACTGAATAATTGCTGTAATTAAAAATCCGGTAAATATTCCTTTAATTCGGGTCGAAGTCATCGCCGCAAGAATATTTCTCAATTTATCACCCGCGACTTTTTGAAAACCTTCACTCATCAATTTCATGCCAAAAAGAAAAAATCCTAAGGATCCGGCTAGAGTTAAAAAATCAATTATGCTATAGTTCATTAAGTTAATTTTTTGTGCTGATCGAAAATAATTATATTATTTAAAATATTAGATAAGATGAGCAAATTTCTTTTCATAAAACAAAAATGTCTTATCTTTATAAAGCAAATAAACATATCAGGAGTATGTATTCATTTGAAGATTGCCAGGAAATAATAAGCAAAGCGCTTTATAATATTAATCTTAAAGAAGAGCCGATCAATTTATTCGAACCTATAGAATATATTCTCTCTATAGGCGGTAAACGAATAAGACCAGCTTTAACGCTGATGTCATGCAATATATTTTCAGATTCTATCGAAGATTCGATAAATGTAGCCCTGGCAATTGAGATTTTCCATAATTTTACTTTGCTTCATGATGATATTATGGATAATGCTGACATTAGAAGAGGAAAAGAAACAGTGCATAAAAAATGGGATTCGAATACGGCTATTTTATCAGGAGACGCAATGTGTGTTATAGCTTATAGTATTTTATTAAAATCAAAACCAGATATAAAAAATAAAATACTTCCTGTTTTTACTAAAGCAGCGCTTGATGTTTGTAAAGGACAACAACTTGATATGGATTTTGAAAACAGAAGTAAAGTTTCTGTACCTGAATATATTGAAATGATTTCCCTTAAAACGTCATCTTTGCTAGCAACGAGTATGAAAATTGGAGCATTATCTGGCAATGCAAATGATGCGGATGCGAATAATTTATATGAGTTTGGCCGAAATATTGGAATTACATTTCAACTTCAGGATGATTTATTGGATGCATTTGGAGATGAAAAATCATTTGGAAAAAAGAATGGTGGGGATATTGTTGCTAATAAAAAAACTTTTTTATTAATTAAAACATTAGAACTAGCCCAGGGAGACGACTATAAAATATTAAACAATATAATAACCAGCAGAGGTCTTGATCCTGAGGAAAAAATTGGATTAGTTCTTGAAATTTATAAAAAGCTTAACATTGAAAAAATAACAAAAGAGCAAATCAATTTTTATTATGATGAAGCTTTAAAACATATTCAAAAAATAGATGTTAATCAAGAAAAAATCGAACCAATTCTTTTATTTACAGATAATTTAATGAAAAGAAAATCCTGACTATTTTAATCTTAAAAATGTTAAGATAATATTTTAAAATAGTATTTTTGTAAGCTCAAAATTAAACAATTTATTATGGCAGTTTCAAAAGGGGAAATAATACAGGTTATAGGTCCGGTTGTTGATGTTATTTTTGATATAGAAGGCAATGAATTACCAAATATTCATGATGCACTCGAAATAAGAAAAATAGATGGATCGACATTGATAATTGAATGCCAGCAGCATATTGGAGAGAACACAATTCGTGCTATTGCCATGGACACAACAGATGGTTTACAACGAGGAATGGAAGTTGCAACCACTGGTACTCCTATTAGAGTTCCAATTGGTGAACAAGTTAGAGGTCGCTTATTAAATGTTACTGGAGATGCCATTGATGGGATTGGAGAAATTAAAAAAGAAGGCGGGTACCAGATTCATGGGAACCCTCCAGAATATAAAGATTTATCTACAGAAGCAGAAGTTCTTTACACAGGGATAAAAGTAATTGATTTAATTGAACCTTATTTAAAGGGAGGAAAAATTGGCTTATTTGGTGGCGCTGGTGTTGGCAAAACTGTCCTAATTCAGGAATTAATTAATAATATCGCAAAATCATACGAAGGGATTTCAGTTTTTGCTGGAGTTGGGGAAAGAACGCGTGAAGGAAATGACTTATTGCGCGAAATGCTTGAAGCAAACGTGATGAGCTATGGTAAAGACTTTAAAAAGAGTATGGAAGAAGGAGGCTGGGATTTATCAAAAATTGACCATGAAGCATTGAAAAAATCTCAAATTGCCCTGGTTTTTGGTCAAATGAACGAACCTCCGGGAGCAAGGGCTACAGTAGCACTTACTGGATTAACTCTTGCCGAATCCTTCAGAGATGGAGATCAAAAGGGAAAAGGAAAAGATATTTTATTTTTTATTGATAATATTTTCCGTTTTACACAGGCTGGATCTGAAGTTTCAGCCTTGCTTGGAAGGATGCCTTCAGCTGTAGGTTACCAACCAACCTTAGCTACCGAAATGGGTATAATGCAAGAAAGGATTACCTCAACTAAAAACGGTTCTATTACTTCAGTACAAGCAGTATATGTTCCTGCTGATGATTTAACCGACCCTGCTCCTGCTACCACTTTTGCCCATCTTGATGCAACAACTGTACTTAACAGAAAAATTGCAGAATTAGGTATTTATCCTGCTGTTGATCCCCTTGATTCAACATCAAGAATTTTAACACCTGATATTGTTGGAGAAAAACATTATAATTGTGCACAACGTGTAAAAGAAATTTTACAACGATATAAAGAATTGCAAGATATTATTGCCATTTTAGGTATGGATGAATTAACTGAAGAAGATAAATTGGTTGTTCACAGGGCCAGAAGAGTGCAACGTTTCTTATCCCAACCTTTCCATGTAGCAGAAGCATTTACAGGACGTCATGGGGCTCTTGTTGATATTGAAGATACAATTAAAGGATTTAATATGATTATGGATGGTGAAGTAGATAAATATCCCGAAGCAGCATTTAACCTTGTGGGGACTATTGAAGAAGCGATGGAAAAAGGTGATAAAATGCTTGCAGAAGCAGGAAAATAACTAATTAATCAAGCATGTTTTTAGAGATAATAACTCCCGATAGAAGACTTTTTTCCGGTGAAGTAGATTTAATAAAAGTTCCTGGATCGAAAGGTTCGTTTGAAGTATTAAAAAATCACGCCCCTATTATTTCAACTTTAGAAAAAGGACAAATTAAAATTATTACTCCGGAAGGAAAGGAATCTTTTATTGATATTGACGGCGGAATGATTGAGGTGAAAAAAAATAAAATTATTGTTTTGGCAGATAATTTCTAAGATTCTGTTTTAATTTAATGCATTGAAATATTTTAATTTTTTTTGGTGATATTTTAGTGTTCCTGCCAGATCGGCAGGCGGGGAAACACAAAAATTAAAACCGCTTCTATAAAAACAACATTTCTTCACTCTTAATTACATTCTTAACCTGATAAGGAATCCATTAAAAAATTTTAATTGATTTTTCGTCTCCACTGTATGTTTTTTTATTTTTATTTTAACCTCAGGTAAATCCAATTCTAAGTTTTTAGTATTTTAGCACAAATAGTATTCGCTAAATTAAAATGACATCTTTACCAAAAGTAAAATTCTTAATTATCCGATTTAGTTCAATCGGTGATATTGTACTTACATCTCCGGTTATTCGTTGCTTAAAGCAGCAAGTTAAAGGAGCTGAAATTCATTTCCTGGTAAAAAAACAATTCTCAAGTATTATGAAAAATAATCCATATTTAGATAAAGTACACGTATTTGAAAATAATTTGACGGAATCTATTTCTGAATTAAAAAAAGAACATTTTCATTATATTATTGACCTTCATCGGAATTTACGATCAAAAATGGTGAAATCCAGACTAAAAGTACTTTCATTTTCTTTTTCAAAGATCAATATAAATAAATGGCTGATGGTTAATTTTAAAATTAATACACTTCCGAATATTCATATTGTTGACCGTTATTTAAAAACAGTTCAAATTTTTAATATTAAAAATGATAACAAAGGATTAGATTATTTTATTCCAGAAGAAGATGAAATAAATTTAAAGAACCTTCCTTTAAATTTCAGGGATAAATATATTGCATTTGTAGTAGGCGCAAAACATGCTACTAAGCAGTTACCTGTTGAAAAAATGATATCAATTTGTAAAAAATCTTCGTTTCCTGTTGTATTGCTAGGGGGAAATGAAGATATTGAAATAAGTAATAAAATAGAACAAGCAATTGGTAAAAATATTTACAACGCTTGTGGAAAATATAATTTAAACCAATCCGCTTCATTAATAAAACAAAGCTACGCTGTAATAACCCACGATACAGGATTAATGCATATTGCAGCAGCTTTTAAAAAGAAAATAATTTCAATTTGGGGTAATACAATCCCTGAATTTGGTATGTATCCCTATTTACCTGGACAAGATTCAAAAATTATTGAAGTTAAAAATTTAAAATGCCGGCCATGTTCAAAGATTGGGTTTGAAAAATGTCCAAAAAAACATTTTAAATGCATGCAAGAAATTAATGATAATGAAATATTTGATTCCATATAAAAAAAAAATGTACTATTGATAATTATTGTATAAACAATATCTTTTCAGTATTTGTGCTTTTATATAGATAGACAATTAAAATGATTAAACCCGTTATATATATTTTAATACTTCATTTCTTTTTTATTACACTTTATGTTAATGCTAAAAAATATGACCAGATTTTTATTTCTCCTCATATTGATGATGCAGTATTTTCTTGTGGGGGATTAATTTCAAAATTTGTAAATAAAAAACAAAATGTTTTAGTTGTTACCTTTTATAATAAACAACCTGACTCAACTGAAATTCCAAAAAAATACGGATCTATTATTGATTATAAAATTAGAATGAAGAATGATTCCGCTGCTTTAAATTTTCTTCAAGTTGATTACAATTACCTGAATTTAAAAGAAAGAGCCTTCATTTCCCCACCTCTTAAAAAAGCATCGGATGTTTTTAAATCTCCATTGGAAGGTACCAAAGGGTATGCCCGAATGGATTCAATTGCAATTATTTTGGAAGAATATATTATTCATAATCCGGATGCTAGACTATATGTGCCTGTTGGAGCTGGAAACCAATATGACAATACAGAAATTTTTCTTGCAGCTGTTCAATTGGTTAATATTTCAAATTTTCAATATAAAATCTTTTTTTATGAAGATGCATATGTGTTATTAGGAAATAGAATTAGAGAGAAGCATTTTGTGATAAATAAAGTACTATATGATTCAAAAACTTCCCCTGAAAAAACTTCATTTTTCTTACGTGGAAAAAGTAAGGATATTAGTTCATCAATCCAAACTGAATCAATAAGAGATGATTATAAAAGTTTAACACTTTTTATAAAATGGAATTTAATAAAAATTGAACTTACTCAAGATGATATTGATAATAAAATTTCGGCTATTTCCAAATATAACTCTGAGGTTGATGCTTATGGAGGAATTTTAAAGTTAGAAAAGGCTGTAAAAGTATATTATAAATTTTGGGAAAATAATGAACCTCTGTGGCAAATAATAAAATAAAAAATTAATTTTCTATTATTCATATTTGATTTTACCTAATCTTCCCCTAACTGTTTTTTTAGAATATCCTGGTCTCGCATTCGTTCCTGTATTAATTCTGAATATTGTTGTCCATAATAATTTTTGTAGCCGTAATAAGATTTTTGAGCCTGTTGTAAAGCTTTATCAAGATTCCCTTCCATTTCATATGCCAGTATTAAATTATAATTTGCCCTGTTTTCTAAATTTCGACTCGTTGAATCATTATAATGCAACCAAACCAATTTTGCTTTTTCCCATTCATTATTCCTTATAAATAGCGTAGCGGTGTTAAATCTTGAATTCATAGAACCATAAAATTTTCTATATTCTAAACTCCAGTAAGGAGAAATTCTTTTGGAGTATTTTTCTGCTAATTGCGCAGGATAAGTGTTTAAATAATTAGTAATATTTAAGCAATACGTTGGAATATTTAATTGATAATCTCTTTCTTCAATCCATGTTTGATAATTATGCAAGGTGATTTTATCGATTATTTTTTTTTCAAACGGATCGATAAATAACATTTCTGAAGTTATTGCATATGAAAAATTATATTGAAAATAGAGTACAAAGAAAAAGCTATTTGGATTAAAATCAGTCTTAGCAAGTATTTGAGGTTTATAAGAAGAAATCACAATGGCTGCATCAGCTTCATTTAAACGGCAAACTAATTGCAGGGAATCCCAGTTGATCGAATCTCCTTTATAAATGCCTAGTGGAAATACATTTTTATTTATTATATCAAATTTTGGTAAATTCTGAAAATGATAGGATAATTCTTCGCAATAATTATCTAATGATTGAGTAGAGAGAAAAAATTCTTTTTTGGTTTCGTTAAATCTGTCAAATTCTATTAATCTGGTTTCATTCTTAATATTCCTGTTTTTAATAAATAAGACTTTATAATATTTTGTTGGAATGTCAACAATTGCAGGCCGTAACACTTCTATTTCAACCTCCTCTAAATTGCTGTTCTGTATATCAACCGAATAATAAGAAGTATAACATGAAGTAATAAAAACTACACCTGCTACAATTATAATGAACAAATAATACCTTCTTTGCATGTTTTTTTTGAATATTATTTTACAACAATAATGCCAATTTAAAACCTGATATTTATTTATATATTATATTTTTATAGAAAAAATTACATGAGAACTGTTATTCAAAGAGTAAATCATGCTTCGGTTGAAATTGAAAATAAAACAAAGGCTTCCATTTCAAAGGGGTTGTTAATCTTAATTGGGATTGAAGAATCTGATAATTTGGATGATATCATCTGGTTATGTTCAAAAATTACGAATTTAAGAATATTCCTTGATGAAAATAATGTAATGAACCTTTCAGTAAAAGATGTTGAAGGTGAAATAATGGTAATTAGTCAGTTTACTTTACATGCAAGTACAAAAAAAGGAAACCGGCCATCATACATTCGGGCTGCAAAACCTGAAATTGCTATCCCTTTATATGAAGCATTTATAAAACAACTTTCCTTTGATTCAGGGCAGGAAATTAAAACAGGTGAATTTGGTGCTTATATGAAAATTAATCTGGAAAATGACGGACCGGTTACTATTATTATCGATACAAAAAATAAAGAATA
>CAZBZX010000180.1:0-8373 GCA_964496465.1 uncultured Bacteroidales bacterium | reverse complement strand
GAATTGGATCAGAATTTTCAGATACCATCAAAAAAATTGTTTTTTCAGGTGGTTCTTCAATCAATTTTAAAAGTTTGTTTGCTGAAGTTGGATTCATTTTTTCGGGTAGCCAAATAATCATAATTTTATATTCTGCTTCAAAAGTTTTTAAATTAAGCTTTTCAATTATTTCATAACTTTCATTTTTGCTTATAATTCCCTGCTTATTTTCAACGCCAATATGTTCGTACCATTGATTTTGTGAAAAATAATGATTTGTTAAAATTATATCCCTCCATTGCTTTATAAAATCGTCGCTAACCGGGTCTTTAGAAATTTCTTTTGTGGTAGTTACTGGAAAAACAAAATGTAAATCAGGATGAACAAGTTTATTGAATTTTAAGCATGCCGGACAAACACCACAAGAATCGATTTCCATTTTATTCTCGCAATTTAAATATTGGGCAAAAGCAATTGCCATTAACAAACTGCCACAACCCTCAGCCCCTAAAAATAATTGCGCATGACTAATTCTATTATCTTTTATTGATTTTATTAACTTTTGCTTTACTTCTTCCTGTCCTATTACTTCTTTAAAAAGCATATTAATGGCTTTAAAAAATTACTTTTTTTATAATATATAACACTTTTGCTTCCAAAGGTAAATAAAAATTTAATTTCTATCTTTGGCAAACATTTTTCAATTTTAAATTTTAATTAAATATGCAAACAATTGATAATTACAATTTTTCAGGAAAGAAAGCCATTGTTAGAGTTGACTTTAACGTTCCTCTTAACAAAGAAACTTTTGAAGTTACAGATGATACAAGAATCAGGGGAGCTTTACCAACCATTAAGAAAATATTAAGTGATGGTGGTTGTGCAATATTAATGTCACACTTAGGCAGACCAAATGGTAAACCGCAAGAAAAATTTTCATTAAAACATGTTGTTTCGGCAGCAGAAAAAGTAATTGGAGTAAAAGTAAATTTCGCAGGTGATTGCATGGGAGAAAATGCAAAATCAATGGCAACTTCACTTAAACCAGGAGAAATTTTACTACTTGAAAATCTTCGCTATTATGAAGAAGAAGAAGGGAAACCGTATCATTTAGGAGAAAATCCTACTGATGAGGAAAAAAAAGCAGGAAAAGCAAAAGTGAAAGAAAGTCAGAAAAAGTTTGTTGAGCAATTGGCTAATTATGCCGATTGTTATGTGAATGATGCCTTTGGAACAGCACATCGTGCACATGCTTCAACTGCACTAGTAGCAGATCATTTTAGTACTAATGATAAAATGTTCGGTTTTTTAATTAATGCTGAGCTAACTGCTATGGATAAAGTACTAAAATCCAATGAAAAACCATTTACTGCCATAATGGGTGGAGCAAAAGTTTCTGATAAAATATTAGTAATTGAAAAATTACTTGGAAAAGTCGACAACTTAATCATTGGTGGTGGAATGACTTATACATTTATTAAAGCACAAGGTGGAAAAATTGGGAAATCATTATGCGAAGAAGATAAATTAGACTTAGCATTACAAATTTTAGAAAAAGCAAAAGCTAACAACGTAAATGTTTTTATACCAACAGATGCCATTAATGCCGATGCATTTGATGCCAGTGCAAATACTAATCTATCAAAAACAAATGAAACTCCGGACGGATGGATGGGTTTAGATATTGGAGAAGCAACAATAAAAGAATTTGCGAATGTTATTAAAAACTCAAAAACCATACTTTGGAACGGCCCGATGGGTGTTTTTGAAATGGAAAAATTTGCGCAAGGTACAACAGCTATTGCAAAAGCGCTAGCGGACGCTACTGCAAATGGAGCGTTTACTTTAGTTGGTGGAGGCGATTCAGTAGCAGCGATTAATAAAAACAAATTAGCCGATAAAGTCAGCTATGTATCAACAGGAGGAGGGGCTATGCTAGAATATATTGAAGGAAAACAACTTCCCGGAGTAACTGCAATCAGAGGATAATTATTTAATCTATTAAAATAGGCCTTGTAAGTATTTTTTTGCAAGGCTTTTTTTTATACTTTTGAAATAAATGGTATTTGAAAAATAAATTATACATATTATTTGTTTTGAGTATTTTTGGATGCAAATCGAATACACAAAATTTGGAAACTGTCAGATCAATTGATATTGAAAAATATCAGGGTTTATGGTATGAGATCGCTATTTTTCCAAATAGCTTTGAAAAAGGCTGTTCATGCACTACTGCCGAATATAAATTCAATCCAAAGGGATACATCGAAGTAATTAATACATGTAAAAGAAAAGGAAAAATTGATCATATAAAAGGCAAAGCTTTTGTTGTAAATAATTCAAATAATACAAAATTAAAAGTCCAGTTTTTCTGGCCTTTCAGGGGTAATTACTGGATAATTGACATTGATGAAGGATATACCTATGCAGTAGTAAGTGACCCTTCAAAAAAATATTTATGGATACTTTCCAGAAGTTCAACAATGGATGATCAACTATATCAATCAATAGTAAAAAATTTAGCTGATAAAGGTTTCGATATATCGAAAATTGTAAAAACAACTCATGATTGTGATTAATGATTTCTTCAGATGACATTTTCAATATTAAAACCGATGAGCAATTTACAACTATTGCCCTGCAAATTTTTAAATACCAGGCTGTCCAAAACAAGGTATATAAAAAATACTTAGCATTAAGCAACATTGAAGTTGAAAAAATTAATTCCTTAGAAAAAATTCCTTTTCTTCCTGTTGAATTTTTTAAAACACATAAAATAATAACTGGTAATTCAGCTTATAAAAAAATATTTTATAGCAGTGGTACAACTGGAAGTGAGAAGGGCAAACATTTTATAACTGATACTGGGCTATATCAACAAAGCTCCAGAAATTCATTTTCCTGTTTTTACGATGATGTAAAAGAATATTGCTTTTTGGCTTTATTGCCTTCTTATCTTGAAAATAAAAATTCTTCACTTGTGTATATGATGAATGACTTTATTAGTAATAGCTGCTATAAGGAAAGTGGATTCTACTTATTCGACCATATAAAATTAGTAGAGAATTTAAAAAAATTAAAAAATAAAAATATCCCAACAATTTTACTTGGAGTTAGCTTTGCTTTGTTAGATTTAGCTGAAAAATATACATTAGATTTTAATGAATTAATTATTATGGAAACTGGTGGAATGAAAGGGCGAAGAGAGGAAGTCACAAGAAATGAATTACACGAAAAACTAAAAAAATCTTTTTGTGTAAAATCCATTCACTCTGAATATGGTATGACCGAACTACTTTCTCAATCTTATTCAAAAGGTGACGGTAAATTTTATTCCCCCCCATGGATGAAAATATTAATAAGAGACAGTTATGATCCAAGAAGTTATGTTTCTAATGGTAAAACTGGGGGAATTAATATTATTGATTTGGCCAATATAAATTCAATTTCTTTTATTGAAACCCAGGACTTGGGTAAAATAAATAATGACAGCTCTTTTGAAGTTTTAGGCAGAAATGATCATAGTGAAATAAGAGGATGCAATTTATTAATTTCAAAAAATTAATATATTTTTAACAACGATCACAGTTTATTTATTTTTTTAAGTTATTAACAAATTTTATTCAAATAAAATATTTATATCTAAATAACCCTTAAAATAAAGGATATGTATATTCATCACCATTTATTAATCGTTCGTCAATGAATTAATATGATTCATAAAAAGGAAATAAATTACGAAGAGACTTGCATATGTTAAAATAAATGTTATATTCGCACTTTATAAACATTTTATTAACAACCTGTAAAATTCTTTATTATGCCTTACAGACGCCTGCCAAATACTGATAGCTCTAGGTTGAAAGCTTTAAAAAGTGCTTATAACAAAGGAAAAGAACTTCCTCCGTTTAAATTAGCTTTTTCACAAAGTACTTATCAAAAAGTTCAATCATTCTTATCACAATTTGAGCATTCAATGACACTGCAAAAACATGCTTATTCAACCCAGATACAAAAAAATAAAGATTACATAAGTTCATTAAAAAAGGCAAAATTATACATTTCACATTTTATCCAGGTAATGAACCTGGCAGTGACAAGGGATGAATTACCAGTTTCAACCAGGGCTTATTATAAACTTGATACAGATGAAAAAAAAGTGCCCTTATTAAACACTGAAGCAGAAATAATTCAATGGGGACAAAATATTATTGATGGCGAAACAATTCGAATTAGAGAAGGCAAAACTCCCATTACAAATCCCACTATTGCACTTGTGAGAGTTAAATATGAACAGTTTATGGAAGCCTATAATCATCAAAAGACGCTTCAGAAAAACACGTTGAGAGAGCAAAAAAAACTTTCTGAATTAAGAGATATTGCTGATGAAATAATTGTGAATATTTGGAATGAAGTTGAAGAAACGTATGCCGATTTACCAGAAGATATTAAAAGAGATAAAGCAAAAGAATATGGGCTTATTTATGTATATCGGAAAAATGAAATCGGAAAAATAAATTTTTTCAATTTAAATAGATCAGTAATTATTTAGCATTAAGTGCATTGTTTAAATTTTCATTAAATTTTTCGGAATTATATGTTGGATTAAAATTTGGGTTTATTGTAATTTTTGCAGTTTCTTCATTAAAAAACCCCTTTATAAACTGCTTTGGAAGCAAAAAAATTGTTTGATCTCTTTCTTCATCATATCTTGGTTTTTTTTCGGTTAAAATCTCCTCAACCGTAAATAATTTCCCTCTTGGCGATGCTTTTAATTGAGCCAGGTAATAATCATAAATTTCATTGGCAATACATATTATTACATTATATTCACCATAATTTCTTCTAAGGTTATGATAATATTTTAAAACTACTTCATCGTTTACTAATATATCAGTTGTGGATTGAATAGCTTCAGCAAATTCAAAACCTTCTTCCATTATTTTTTTTGCAATTTGCTCCGAATTTGTTCTATGTGTAAAGCAAATGAATTTAACTTCATCGTATTCAATAAAGTCTAATATTTCCTTCGTTAATTCCATTCAGATAAAAATAATAATGCATGAAATTAACAATTTTTAATTAAAATCGAGTAAAGTTTATTTTCTTAAAAACCAAATATTAATAAATAAAAGTTTAACTAGATTGTATTAATTCATTAGCCACAATTTTTCCTGATAATATGGCTGGAGGCACTCCTGGTCCAGGTATAGTAAGTTGCCCGGTATAAAATAAATTTCGAACTTTTTTATTTCGTATTGAGGGTTTTAGTACCCCTGTTTGTCTGAGTATGTTAGATAAACCATATGCATTGCCTTTATATGCATTAAATAATTCTATAAAGTCAGTATTTGAAATTATTTTTTTATAAATAATGCTTGACTTTATTTCCTGACCAGTATTTTTTTCAATTTTTTCAATTACATAATTAAAATACTTTTCTTGTATTTCATCTGAATCTTTTAAACCTGATGCAACAGGAATTAAGGCTACTAAATTATCACAACCCACGGGGGCAACATTTACATCTGTTTTTGAATTGCATGAAATATATACACATGGTTTTGTCGGCCATTGAGGCTCATCATAAATTTGATGAGCATGATGATATAAATCCTCATCAAAAAAAATATTATGATGTAGTAAATTGTCAATTCTTTTATTAAATCCTACAAATATTAAAATGGCGGATGGTGCCAATTCTCTTCTATCCCAATATTTAAATGAATAATTTCGGTATTTTTCAATAAGTAAATCTGTTTCAATATGATGATAATCAGCAGATGCCATTATATAATCAACATCAATTTTTTCATCATTCACTTCTATATAAACAGCCTTTTTATTTTCAACATGAATACGCTGCACTTCAGCATTAAACTTAAACTTTACTCCAAGTGATTTTGCTAAGTTGAAAAAGCCCTGAATAACGCTATAAAATCCACCTTCAGGGTAATATGTTCCCTGCACTAAATCAGCATAGTTCATTAAACTATATAAAGACGGAATTCGCTGAGGGGTAGATCCAAGAAAAAGAACAGGAAACTCAAGTAACCGGATTAGCCTGGTGTTAGAAAATAATTTCTTAATATATTTTGATATAGGTTTAATAACATCAAGTTTTAAAAATCCAAAAATTATTTCCCATTCCAAGTATTCTGTTAAAGATTTTCCAGGCTTCATCGCTGCATTGTGCACCCCTATTTTATATTTTAATTCCGCATCGTTTAAAAATTTTTTTAAGTTTTTTGAACTTCCAGGTTCTATTTTTTCAAATAATGTAGAAAGTTTTTCCCAGGATGCATGAATATCAATATAATCTGATTTACTGTAAAATACACGGTAAGATGGATCAAGCTTTATTAATTTATAATAGTCAGCGGCAGATTTATTAAAATCGTTGAAAAAATTCTCAAATATATCAGGCATCCAATACCAACTTGGGCCTAAATCAAAAACAAAGCCATCTTCTTTTATTTGGCCAGCTCTGCCTCCCGGGGATGCAAGTTTTTCAAAAACTGTAACATCAAATCCATTTTTTGCTAAATAGCATGCTGAGGATAAACCAGAAAAACCAGCACCAATAATCGCTACACTTTTACTCATTTAGTATCATCTATTGCGGTTTACCCTTTAATTTCTCGAGCTCCTGATTCTTTTCATCCATTTCATTTTCAAGTTCTTCTATCCTAACTTTCATTTCTTCATGCTGTCTTGCCATTTCTTCTTGTGTTGCATTTAATTCTTCCATGTTTTGACGCATCTCTTCTTCTTGAGTTCTCATTTGCTCTCCCTGCTCTTGCGATTGACGCAATAATTCAGTTGTAGTTAAATTAATTCTTGTATTATATAAAGTAGAAGCAATACTTTCTCCAATCTTTTCAATAAAACTTACTATATGATCTTCAAATTTATTAAATGTAGCTATTTCTATAATACCATATAAATCTTCTTCATGCATTAATGGAACTATTAATATCGCATTCGGATTTGCTTTTCCTAATCCTGAGGTTATTTCTACATAACTGTCGGGGACATCTGTAATGTGCATGGTTTTCTTTTCTATTGCAACTGCACCAATTAATCCTTCACCAAATTCAATTTCTTTTTGTTTAAATTTTTTTCTTTCATAAGCATAAGATGCTATTAATTCAAGAAAATGTTTTTCCATGTTTTCTTTATTTACTAGAAATAAGCTTGCCTGACTTGCCTTTACATATTTTACCAAATTACTAATAATTAAATATGACAATTCATTAATATTATCGATATGCAGACGTAGTATATCACTAAATTTAGCTATTCCTTCTGTTGTCCAATTTCGCTTTTCGTCTTCAATCTGTCGTTTTTTATTTTCATCAGATGCTTTTTTAAGACTATCCCTCATATCAATTAAAGCTTTTGCTAATTTATCATTTGTGTTTTTCACTTTAAAATCATATGAAAAATTACCCTTTTCAATTTCAATGGCAAACCGTGCTTTCTCATCCAAATTTTCAGCCAATTCTATCAACTCTTTTTCTAAATTGCCAATTTCATCATCGTCAATATTTTTCTCAGCATTTATTTTTGTTTTTCCTTCTTCAAGATCTTCCATAAATGCTGAAATATTTTTAATTCGTCCTGTAATCTTCTTATTCATAATTAAATAAATAAATAATCCAGAAATAATTAAGCTCAAAAATGAAATAAAACCAAAAAATAAAACAAACCTGATTTTTCTAGATTGGATTTTTTCGATATTCAATTTAATGATCATGTAACCGGATAGTTTATTTCCATCAAGGTATAAAGGTGAAATATTATAAAGGTATCTCGAGTTATTTTCAGATTTATAGAAAGAAAGTCTATTTGTAAGTTCAATAATTTTTGATTTTAAATCCAGTATTTCTTCAACTTCATTAATATTTAAACCTATTTGATCTGATTTAATCGAGTAATAAATTTTATTATTTATTCCTAAAACAAGGCATTCGTCGGGTTTTATATGTAGTAACCGACTTATTGTTTTTATATCATTAACCTCTTCAATATTAATTACCTGTTTTACAATCAGGCTTGCCGGAACGCTAATTTGTTTTTCAATCGCTCTATTTTGAAGATGTGAAAATTTGATGGCAATTATGCTTCCTGCAATTAAAAGTGAAATAAATAAGGTTAGAAGTATATATTGTCCAACTTTAAAAGTAATGCTCGTTAATATTCTTTTCATGTGTATATATTCTATTTAAAAGTTTGTAATACAATTGTTTATGAAAATAGTATTAAATTTTGTGGTTTTTATTCGTATTAAAATACTCATGAGGCTCCACTTCGTTTCGGTTGTTACCTCACAATAGTAATAATTCTCAAAGGTGTTCGGTGAACTTAGCTTTAGCGTTCTCATGAGCATAA
>CAZBZX010000179.1:0-8379 GCA_964496465.1 uncultured Bacteroidales bacterium | reverse complement strand
CTTTTCTGACATAACCTTCCTGGAAAAATCGATGCATAATTTTAAACAATGCACCAACTATAACAACAGCAGCTCCAAGCCCATATAATTTTGCCATAAAACTTTTCCAGCCATGGCTTTGAACAATTTCGGATATATTCAACATTATTTACTTATTTTTAAATTATTAATTATTTCCCAAATATGATCTTACACATCTGAAACCAATATATGATTTAGCAGTATCCTGATATTCATAATCTCTTGTTCCAGTTTGCAAGAAAAACCCAATATCTTTCCATGAGCCACCTCGAATCACTTTTCTTTTCAAAGCTGGAGGATCATCAGGTAATGCCTCATATTGATAATTTGGATTCATGTCGTGATAAAAACTATATGCTGATTCATCATATGCATTAGATGTCCATTCAGACACATTTCCAGCCATATCATATAAACCAAAATCATTTGGTTCGTAAGTACCAACTGGCAATGTATAGAATCCTCCGTCGTCAACGTAGTTGCCTCTTAAAGGTTTGAAATTTGCTAAAAAGCAACCTAAGTTATTTCTTGTATAAGGCCCACCCCAAGGATATTTCGATAAGTCAAGACCTCCTCTAGCTGCATATTCCCATTCTGATTCATTTGGTAGTCGATAATCATGTACAGATGGCTCACCTGTTGATCTAAGATATGAATTTAGAATCATTGTCCTCCAAATTGTAAATGCACGAGCTTGTCGCCAGTTTACTCCAATAACTGGATAATTATCATATGCAGGATGCCAGAAATATGTTGTTACCATGGGGTCATTATAAGAATATGAGTAATCGCTGTTCCAACACATTGTATCTGGGTATACATTGATCATATCACGTATTATAAATGCAGATCTATCAGTAACAGGAATTCTTTCGCCTTGAAGGTTGATAACTTCACCTTCATATTCTTTTGTTACAAAATTAAATCTGTTTGAGGGTTTGCATGCTTGCTTTATATCAATCCAAAAATATTCATAGTTTAAAAGACGGGTATCAATTTGTTTTTGCCTATAAAATCTTTCTTCTTCAGGATAATACATTTCTTCAAGTATTTCCGCAACCTCTTCATCTTCCATATTAATTTCCATCTCCCAATTTATTTTAGGAGGGTCAATTTCATTTCCATATTCATCTTCAGTAATCAAATATTCTTCAAGTTGGTCGCCTAATTTTTTTCTCATTATTGAATCGCGAACCCAGAAAACAAATTGTCGATACTCATTATTCGTAATTTCGGTTTCATCCATCCAGAATGCTTCAATAGAAACAGTTCTAGATTTTGAATTTAATGACCAGCTAATATCTTCATCATTAGGTCCCATAACAAAACTTCCCATAGGTATAAGAACCATTCCAAAAGGAGATGGTTCAAAGTAATTTGCTCTTCCTGGAACACCAACTAATTCACCGTTTTCATAACTTGCGCATCCTGCAATTACAGCAACGATACAACATATTAATATTAGTTTTTTCATATCTTGGATATTTTAATCTGCAAATAACAATTTTTTATTGATATTTTAAATATTTTTTACAAAAATCTTATACTTTTATATTGCTGGGTCTTTTTCTCAACTTTTAAATTGAAACACCCTTTAATAATTATTTCATAAGAACCTTTTCCATATTTAGCTCCTAATGGGTTTGTGCCAAGATCGTATGCAAGGCCAATATCTAATCCATTAAACAATTTAATTCCAAATAATGCAGATATTGCGGCACCAGTTCTATATGCCAGTCCACCCCATACTTTTTTATTATATTCAATTAAACAAGTTGTTTCGAGTTTTGTAAATGGTCCGGACATGCTTGCCAGTATAGATGGTTTAAAGATTATTAATGGATTAGCCATTGCAATATCATAACCAGACGTTATGTATAAACCCCTAGAAACTCTAGAGGAACTATCTGACTTCTCATATTTTGGTTTGAATAAGTTTGTGGAAGAAATACCGGCATATAAATTTTCAGATTTATAATATAATCCTATCCCCGCATTAAATGCTATTCGATTAAAATCTTTATTGTTAGCATCAGGAATTAGGGGGTCCTCCTCTGGAGGGTATCTGGGATCAGGAGTAGTAAATGTAGCTTTTGTAATTGAAATATTATAAAAACCAACAGAAAAACCAATATTCATTTTTCCTGATCCGGCATCAAATTTATAAGCATATGCTAAACTTGATTTAAGTACACTTAAAAAATCAATTTCTCGATCATTTATAATAGAGAATCCAACTCCATGGCTACGATTAAATAAATTAAAAGGACTATTGATATTAGCAGCAATTACTCCAGGGGAATAATCAAAACCGAACCAGTCTTTTCTGTTTACCAATGCCCAACAAACCTGATCACTGCTACCTGCATAAGCGGGATTTACAGCCATCAAATTAAACATGGAATGGCTAAAAGACGGGTCCTGCTGGCCAAATGACAGTATATTTATTAGAAAAAATATACTTAAAATACAATATTTCCTCATTAAAAATTGGTTAATCTCAATAATAATAACAACTACAGTAGGGTAAAATAAATAAAAATATTGTATTCAAGCAAATTTTATTAACACTATTGTATTAATAACAGCTTTATTATACAAAGATATTATACTTCTTTTTGCTTATTTGGTTTCTAATTATTGTTTTTATTTTTATTTTTTACTCTATTTTTTGAAATGCTTTTACATAAATATCAGGCATTTCGTTATTGCTTGCTTTTTTATAATCATCAATAGAACAAGCTGTTATTTTTATTTTTTCAGCTTTGTTTTCAATAATTGGGATTTCAATCCACCATCTATTACTTAAAATGCTTTTATAGAAAACAATATTCCTGTCAAACTTATTTAAATTAACGATAAACTTTTTTATTTTATTGCTTTTAACTTCTGGATTTTCATTATACCTGTTAATATAACCATCAATAAATAGCCAAATTATTTGCGCTGCTAAATGTGCAGTTTGGTCATTTATGTCAAATTTAGGATTGATTTCAAAAAGTCCAAAACTTCTTACATTATCGCTAATTCCGGCATATCTTGCTATTTGGCATACTTCTTCACTATAAAAACCATTTGGTGATGCATATGGATGCGCCGGAGCTTCACTTTGCTTTATAGAACTGAAATCTATACTTACCAAATTCGAATCTCTTAATATAGGTTCAGTATTCATAAATGATTGACGTATTTGTCCAATCCTAATAGATTCAAAGTAGAGCTTTTTTAATAGATTTAAGTTATTTTCTGTTACAAAATATCCCTGATGTCCAATATTTATATAATTATCTAAAAACTTTCTTTTCTCAAAAAGAATTTTTGTAAGATATGTGTATGAATCAAACTCATGTTTTGATTTCCCGATATCTAATCTAGAGTCAATTGTAGTTAAGTTTACAGGCAGTTTTAATTTTTTGTATGCAAGATACATTCCATAAGTTAGATCTTGACTTCCACCTATAATAATTGGAATAATATTATTTGATAATAATTCAAAACATACATCTCGCAATGCAAAGTATGCATCTTCACTAGTATGACCAGTTTTTAAGTTTCCAAAATCTGCAATTTTTTTTGAGGAATTTATTTTTGTTAGTTGGTAAAGTTTATTTCTTACCCTATCTGGAGCCTTTGAGCATCCTTTGTTTATAGTTTTTCGTTCTTCTGGTACACCAAATATAGCAATACTAAAATCTTTGTTTTTAATTGTTGAATTTGGGGTATGAATAAAAATATTACCTCTAAAAAGATTTTCCCCAACATCGAAATTGCCTGGTTTTTCAATACTTACAGGATCAAAATATAAATTTAAATCCATTTATTTTTTCTTTTTTGGTTTTTCCTTACCTGCTTTTTCAATAATTGTCATACAATCGTTAAATGTTAAAGTTGCAGCCTCAGTGCCTTTTGGGATTTTGAAATTTAATTTTTTATGAGTTATATATGGTCCCCACCTCCCATTCAAAACCATTAATTCTTTATCTTCTTTAAATATTTTAATAATTTTGTTTCTATCTTTTTCTTTTTTTTCTTCGATTAATTCAATTGCTCTATCTAATTCAATAGTATACGGATCATCAATATTCTTTTTTAAGGAATAAAATTTATTATCATGCCTAACATATGGTCCAAATCTTCCTATTGCAGCAATTATTTCTTTATTTTCATAATCGCCTATTTTACGAGGTAGATTAAAAAGATTTAATGCTTCTTCAAGCGTAATAGTTTCAATCAATTGATTTTTTTGTAATGGAGCAAATTTTGGTTTTTCTTCTTCATTTGAATCACCAATTTGCGCTACTGGTCCATATCGGCCAATTTTTACCGAAATTTGTTTACCACTTTCAGGATCGATACCAAGAATTTTTTCTCCAGTACTTTTTTTTGTTGTTTCAATTGTTTGTTCAACAATTGGATGAAACTTACTATAGAATTTACCTATCATTTTTGTCCAATCAAGTTTTCCATTTGCAATTTCATCAAATTCCTTTTCAACATTAGCAGTAAAATTATAGTCAAGAATATTTTTGAAATTTTCAACAAGAAAATCATTAACAACCATCCCTATATTATTTGGAAATAGTTTTCCTTTTTCAGCTCCTGTTATTTCAATCTTTTTTTCTTCATTTATATTATTTTCTTTTAAAAGTAAATAATTGTACACTCTTTCAGTGCCAGATCTATCTTCTTTAGTTACATAACCCCTGTTTTGAATTGTCGAAATGGTTGGTGCATATGTCGATGGTCGTCCTATTCCTAATTCTTCTAATTTTCTAACCAAACTTGCTTCTGTATATCTAGGCGGGTAATGTGTATACCTTTCTGAAGCTTCAATAAAATCATAATTGAGTTTTTGATTTTCTTTTAAAGGAGGTAATAATCCTTTACTTAAATCTGAATCATCTTCATCCGTTGATTCAATATAAACTTTTAAAAACCCATCAAATTTTATTGATTCACCAACTGCAATAAATTTTTCACTATTATTTGAAATGGATATTTGAACATTGGTCTTTTCTAATTCTGCATCACTCATTTGAGAAGAAATAGTCCTCTTCCAAATTAGTTCATATAGTTTTTTCTCTTGGTTAGTGCCACTCACTGTGTCTTTATCGAAATAGGCAGGTCGTATAGCTTCGTGAGCTTCCTGGGCTGCTTTTGATTTAGTTTTGTATTGTCTAGAATTCAGATATTTTTCTCCAAATTCTTTTAAAATAACAGCTTTAGCAGAATTTATTGCTTCATTTGATAAATTCACAGAATCAGTTCTCATATAAGTAATTTTTCCTGCTTCATATAATCGTTGTGCAATAGCCATAGTTTGCGCAACAGAATATCCTAGCTTTCTGCTAGCTTCTTGTTGTAAAGTTGAGGTTGTAAAAGGAGCAGTAGGAGACTTTTTTGATGGTTTTTTAATAATACTTTCAATTGAAAATACTGAATTTTTACATTTTTCTAAAAAGTTTTTAGTTTCTTTTTTTGAATTAAATCTTTTATTTAATTCTGCCTTTAACGATACTTTTTTATTATTATCTAAAAATGTAAAGTTGGCAATTACTTTATAATTTGATTTACTTTCAAAATTTAATATTTCTCTTTCTCTTTCAACAAGTAGCCTTACGGCTACTGATTGCACCCTTCCAGCTGATAAAGAGGGCTTAATTTTTCTCCATAATACAGGAGAAAGCTCATATCCAACTAATCGATCAAGAATTCTCCTTGCTTGTTGTGCATTAACAAGGTCTTCATTTAGGTGACGTGGATTTTTTATTGCCTTTTGTATTGCAGTTTTTGTAATTTCATGAAAGACAATTCTTTTAATTTCCTTCTTATCTAGGCTTAAAGCTTCAATTAAATGCCATGCAATAGCTTCTCCTTCACGGTCTTCATCAGTTGCTAACCAAAACTTTTTGAAATTCTTTAATTCTTTTTTGAGTTCATTTACGACTTTCTTTTTTTCATCCGGTATAACATAGTTTGGTTTAAAATTATTTTTTATTTCTATTCCAAAATCTTTTTTTGATAAATCACGAATGTGACCATAGCTAGACATAACTTTATAACCCTTTCCCAAGAATTTCTCAATTGTTTTTGCCTTTGCAGGTGATTCAACAATAACTAAATTTTCTCCCATATCATTCTACAAATTTTAATTTATTTCACAAAGTAAAGTAAATTGGGAACTAACTTCAAAACTAAATTAAGATAATTTATTAATTTTACAGCTTAACTTAAAGATAGCTATGGATCGAAATTATAGTAAAAACAGACTATTTAACAGAATTTTTTGGATTTTGTTTATTCTAGCATTTTGTTTTTTAATTTTTCTTTTTATTTCTGTGGCGAATGGTTCATTTGGTAAAATGCCAACATTTGAACAATTAGAGAACCCGGATAACGATATAGCATCTGAGGTATATTCTGAAGATAATGAGTTACTAGGCACATATTATACTCAAAATAGAACCTATATAAATTATCAAGATTTATCTCCAAATGTTGTTAATGCATTAATTGCAACTGAAGATATAAGATATACCAAACACTCAGGAATTGATTTAAGGGGATTAGGAAGGGTAATATTTAGAACGATTCTGCTTCGTCAAAAAGAATCTGGTGGTGGTAGTACAATTACTCAACAATTAGCAAAGAATTTATTTCCTCGTGATACGATAAGGAATATGTCTAGCATAAGACACAATTTAAATTTAGGTGTTTTAAAGTTTAAAGAATGGGTAACAGCAGTTAAACTTGAACGAAACTATACAAAAGAAGAAATAATAGTTATGTATTTAAATACTGTTCCTTTTGGTAGTAATGCATACGGTATAAAATCTGCAGCAAAAACATTTTTTAATTCAACGCCTGATTCACTTAAATTGGAAGAAGCTGCAATGCTTGTTGGGATGCTAAAAGGGCAAACATGGTACAGCCCAGTTAGGAATCCTGAAAGAGCATTGGAAAGAAGAAATGTGGTATTATCACAGATGTATAAATATAATTATATTAATAAAGAGGTATACGATTCAGTTTCTAATTTACCAATAATTCTTGAATACAGAATTCAAGATCATCAAGTAGGACTTGCTACTTATTTTCGTGAATTTTTGAGAGTGACTTTAGGAGCAAATAAACCTAAAAGGAGAAATTATTATTCATCAAGCGCCTTTAGGGAAGATTCATTAGAATGGATTACTAATCCTTTATATGGCTGGTGCAATAAGAATTTAAAGCCAGATGGGGCAACCTATAACTTATATACTGATGGATTAAAAATTTACACCACTATTAATGCTAAATTACAGTCTTACGCTGAGGAATCAGTAGCGAAACATCTTAGTGAGTTTTTACAACCTGCATTTTTTAAAGAACAAGCTAATGAAGAAAATGCTCCTTTTTCTGAAGTAACAGAAGAACAAATTGAGGGAATGATGTTATCAGCAATGAGGCGTTCGGAAAGGTATCGAAATTTAAGATTATTGAAAAAAGATCAAGAAGAAATTATAAACAATTTTAACACTCCTGTAAAAATGACAGTTTTTACATGGAAAGGAGAGAGGGATACCGTTTTAACGCCTTTTGATTCAATAAGGTATTATAAGTCTTTATTCTGGGCAAGCTTAATGTCTGTTGACCCAAATAATGGTCATGTAAAAGCTTATGTTGGAAACACAAATTTTAAGTATTTTAAATACGATATGGTTACAATGGGTAAGCGCCAAGTGGGCTCAACTGTAAAACCATTTTTATATACACTGGCTATGCAGGAAGGATTAAATCCTTGTTATGAGGTGCCAAACGTACCAATTACTTTTATTGTTAATGATTCAACATGGACACCGGGCAACTCTGGCAGTGCTAGCTATGTTGGGAGAATGGTAACACTTAAGTGGGGACTGGCACATTCTGCAAATTATGTTTCAGCTTGGTTAATGAGAGAATATAATCCTTACGCTATAATTGATATAATGAGAAAAATGGGGATAAAGAGTTATGTTACACCCGTATATTCTTTATTTCTTGGAACTTCAGAAATATCATTACAGGAAATGACTTCAGCTTTTAATACCTTTGCAAATAAAGGAGTTTATGAGACTCCAGTCTATATTTCAAGAATTGAAGATAAAAATGGGAATGTTATTGCGACATTTAATTCTCAAAAAATTGAAGCAATTAGTGCTGAAACAGCCTATTTAATGGTGAATTTACTTGAAGGGGTTGTTAATGGGGGAACAGCTATTAGACTTAGGACAACCTATGAATTTACAAATGAAATAGGGGGGAAAACTGGAACTACTCAACATCATTCTGATGGCTGGTTTATTGGAATTACTCCTGAACTTGTAACTGGTGTATGGG
>CAZBZX010000178.1:0-8391 GCA_964496465.1 uncultured Bacteroidales bacterium | reverse complement strand
ATACCTTTGGATAAACCAGTACACCTTATAACTTCAATTGCTATTGTGCCCCAACTTGTTTATAGATAAGGTAAAACCTTACATATTTTATAACTGAAAGTTGGATATGTATGGTTTTGTTCTTTTTTTATCATACAATATTTTTCTTGATTTTAATCATAATGAAACCTGCATTTTACAATTAAAATTTCATCTTCCCTCACTTGATATATTAATCTATGCTCTCCATCTATCCTCCTTGACCAGAAACCTTTATACTTGAATTTTAATGGCTCTGGTTTACCAATCCCTGAAAATGGATTCCGAGAAATATCTTTTAATAACTCATTTATTCTTTTAACTATCTTTTTATTAATTTTTTGCCAGTATAAATAATCTTCCCAGGATTCGTCAACGAATATATATTTCATTCTTCAATTAATTCTTTTTGAAATGAAGTGCCATTTTTTAATTTACTAATAGCTGAATCTAGTCTGGCTTCATTTATTCTTGATGATAATTCATGTTGAGTTGCATGTAATGAATTATATTCGTCGAGTGAAATTATGACAACGCCTTTATCTTTGCCCCTATTTATAATTAAAGTCTCAAAATTCTCTGTCACTCTATTAAGATATTTTTTTATATCTTTCCTGAAATCAGAAATAGTAGTCGTTAGCATGTTAATATTAATAATTGTACATATTTATGTACAAAAATAAAAATATTCCTCCTCAAAACAAAATTTGATTTTATTTAAATATTCAAATCATCAAACGGACTTTTAATTCGTTCAATATTTTTTGTTGTAACATGTGTATAAATCTCAGTGGTTTTGCTGCTTTTATGCCCCAGAATTTCTTGTATATACCGTAAATCTGTTCCATTTTCGAGCAGGTGAGTAGCATAACTATGGCGTAAACTATGCAACGTTACTTTCTTTTTTATGCCAACTAACTCAATATGTTTTCTAAATACTTCCTGCAACGATCCTTCTGAATATTTTTCTCCCTTTACATAACCTTCAAAAAGCCATTTTTCAGGTTTATATAGTGAAATGTATTCTTTAATTCGTTCAATAATTTTCAAAGGTAAAGGGGCTACACGGTCTTTATTTCCTTTTGCATGCCTTATTATTAATAGTTTACGGTCAAAATCGATCGATACAGGGGTCAGGTTCATTAATTCACTTCTACGTAATCCGCATGCATAAATTAAAGAGAGCATCATCCTGTGCTTCAAATTAACAGGGCTTTTCAAAAGTTTTTCTACTTCTTCCTTCGACATCACTACCGGCAATCTCCGCCATCGCTTTGGCCTTTGTATTTCATCAATTTCAATTTTCCTGTTACCAATTCTGTTAAAGAATAATTTGATAGAACTAATTATTTGGTTCTGAAGTGATAATGAATAGTTGTTTTTAATGATAAAGTCATTATTAAATTTTATTATGTCTTCATTCGTAATTTCATGAACTGATTTATCTTTATAATAGATAAAAACCTTCTTAATCGCATCTAAATAACTTTCAATAGTACTTTCACTATACCTTCGATCCCTCAACCAATATTTATATTTATTGAGCTGATCAATTTTTTCTTTTTGTAAATCAGAAGCAAGAATTTTAGTATGAAAAATAATTCTTATTTCTGGTTTTGAATCGCATTCAGGATTTATAAAATAAATGGTTGCAACCGATCTGAACAATTCATAAATTTTTTCAACTGCACCAGCATTATCAGGCACATGCCATGCATAAAGTGTAGCACTCCATCTTGCACCTTCAATTTTATGTACCAGGTTTATTAATTCCTTGTCAAAATCAAACAGCAGCTTAATCCTTTTTTCATTCTTATGAATTACTCTTTCTGCTTTTACTGTTTTTTTATACCAATTAGGGTATTCAGGCTCAAATAAAATAAATGATGTTTCCATAACGTTTAAATTTTAATCATTAGTAAAGTTTAAAATATAAACAAAAAGATATTAACTTCAAAATAAAATAATATATTTTTTGAGACACCCATTTAAAACTCCGTCCCTTCAGTCACAGGCTATTAGACCATCTAATAACGTGTCTAAAACACATTCAAACCCTGCTTAACATCCTTCATCAATATAGTATATACAATTTTAATCTAATTTTATATGAATACAAAAAAAATAAGGTAATTTATCAACAGGGAAATGCGATTAATTTGAAATAAATTTAGCATCATAAATTAGAATTATGAATCCCGCTTGTTATCAATATTTTATCGATGTTAGGGATTTGTTGTTTCCAAAAATTATAATAAAATGATTTATTGCGCATTAATGCAGAATGATTACCTTCTTCAACTAATTCACCTTTCATCAATACACAAATATGATCTGCTTCCATAATGGTGCTTAACCTGTGAGCAATAATAATTATCGTTTTGTTTTGGCTTTTCAATCCATCAATGGCATTTTTCATATATACTTCTGAAGCCGAATCGAGGGCGGATGTGGCTTCATCAAGAATTAAAATTTCCGGATTATGATAAATTGCCCTAGCAATAGCAATTCTTTGACGTTCACCACCTGATAATGATGTGCCATGCTCTCCTAAATGTGCCGTAAATCCACCGGGAAGATTCTCAATAAATGTGCGGATATTTAAAAAGTCGCATACATCTATTATCCGTTTCATATCAGGTTCGAATGAACCTAAAGCAATATTATCAATTACCGAACCTGCAAAAAGTTCAATCTTTTGAGGAACAACACCTAATAGCTTTCTAAAACTATTATTTTCTATATGCTGTAAATTATAAGTCCCTATTTCTATCGATCCAGATTGCAGGGGATATAACTTTTGCAATAACGAAACTAACGTAGTCTTCCCTGAACCACTTTCACCCACAAATGCCGTAGTCTTCCCTTTTTCGATCATAAGGTTTAATTTTTGAAAAACCTGAATTCTTGTGCCATACCTGAACGAAACATTTTTAAAATGAATATCTCCAATTAAATCTTTTGTTAGCTTAATTTTGTTCTTATTTTCCTCTTCCTGTTCTAAATCTAATATTTGAAAAAGTCGATCTGCAGCAATCAATGCATCCTGAATGGTTAAATTTGAGCTAATTAATTGCGACATTGGTGAAAGCAAATAACCTAACAATGCATAAAATGATAATAATTTTCCTGGAGTAATTTCTTGATCAATAACTAGTTTAGAACCAAACCATAATACACCAATAATCAATCCTCCAGCAATAAATTCAGTAAAATTTAATGATAAAATAGTGTTCCTGGCTGATTTGTATGTTGATTTTAATAATTGAATAAACCGGGTTTCAGACTTAATATTAGCAGAATATTCTATACCAAATTGTTTAATCGTAGAAACTCCATTTAATGATTCAACAAGATGAGATTCTAAATCAGCAGCATTCTCCATTATCTTTCTTAAGTATAGCTTATTTAACTTGTTAAATGTATAATATACCAGTATATAAAGCGGAATTCCAATTAAAACAACAAAAGCTAGTTTCCATGAGAAAATAAACATAAGACCAACAGTAAATACTATAATGAATGAATTCACAACTATATCCAATGAAACACTGTTTATAAACGACCTTATCTTTACTGCATCGTTAATTCGTGAGATAATTTCGCCAACGCGCATTGTATCAAAAAACCTCTGAGGTAAAGTGAGAAGATGCTTATAGTAACCAAGAATTAAAGTTGCATCAATTTTTTGACCAGTTTTCAAAGCAAAAATGCTTTTCATTATGTTAAGGTAAATTTTTAATAGTAGAATAATTATCATAATTACACTCATAAGATTTAACAAGTTGAAATTTCCATCAACTAAAACATGGTCAATAATATTTTTAACATAAAATGATGTTGCTAAACCTAGTAAACTATACATCGCAGCTCCAACTAATGCCTGGCTCATAACAGATTTGTGAGGGGCAATAAGTTTAATAAACTTCTTACCCATCGGTTCTTTTTTATTTTCAGGTTTAAACTCCTCAGATGGTACTAATAATACAATCACTCCAGTCCATTCATTTTTAAACGCTGAAATTTTTCTCTTATGAATTTTACCATCAGCGGGGTCCATTAATACAATATAATTTTTAGTGATCTTATAGATTACTACAAAATGATGTAACACCTTCTTGACGACAATATGAAGTATTGCAGGTTTAGGAATATTATAAAGGCAATCAAATGGACCCTTTACTCCTTTTGCTGAAAAGCCAAGCTTCTCTGCAGCTTCAATAAGTCCAAGAATATTTGTACCATGCTTGTCAGTTGATGCTAATTGCCGGATACGAGCAATATTAATTTTTAAATTATAATATGCCGATACGGAAGCCAAGCATGCTGCTCCGCAATCTGTAATGTCATGCTGCTTAATTGTTACACGTTTTTTCATAGGGTTTCCTTAAAAATAAATTTCGCATAAACTGCTACAGAGTAGCAAATAACTAAAGTCTTAAAAATCCGTTGTTCATTTAATGAGATGCTAAACTCCTTGATGGGTTCAACCAATCATCCGACTTTTGATATAGTAATTGAAAAAGAGACCGTTTAGTGACAATAAACCTGGCATTCACTGTCATTCCCTTTTTTATTTCACCTCTAACACCATTTTCTAATTCCAAATACTTTTCAATAAGTTTGCATTTTACTAAAAACACTGGTGTATTATCAACAAGAATAAAATCTTCTGAAATATCAATAATCTCACCTTGTAACATTCCCCACTGATTATAGTTAAAAGCATCGATTTGAATTTTCGCTGCCTGTCCTTTACTCAAATAACCGATATCTTTAGCAGAAACATATACTTCTGCAATTTTTTCAGATTCCGGACTAACTACAGCAATTGTTTGCCCTGTTTGTAAAATACTACCAATGTAAATACCTGGGAATTCTTCAATGGTGCCAGAAACCGGGGTTGTTATGATATAAAACTGTTTTTGCTTTTCTAATTCATTTAGTTGTTTTTTGAATTCATTAAATTCCGCCAGGTACAATTCTAAATCTGACTTCCATTGCGCAACCTGATTAGATTTAACAATTCTTCTTTCATTTTCAAGTTGTTTTAAACGATATTCCAAATCTTCATATTCTTTGGCAGAAATTAATTCTTTCTCAAATAAATTTTTATTACGATTAATCTCAATAGTTGCTTTATCAATTTTATAATTTAATTCATCGATTTTTTGAATATATGAATCTAATTGACCTATAAATAAATCAGATCCAGGTTTTATTTTTTGGGAACTTATGAGTCTGCCAAGGTCGTTAATAAAAAGTTGCCTTTTCTCAAGTTCGTAATGTAAAAATGATATTTTACTCTGTATTATATCCTGTCGAAGGGTAACAAGTGTATCGCCTTTATGAACAAATTGACCTTCTTTAATTTTTATTGAATTAACTATCTCAGGCAGGACAGCTTTAATTTCAGTTTTCTCAGTTATTGGACGAATAATTCCCCTACTGTGAACCGAAAGGTTTACTTTAATAACAGGAAGTAAGATGAATACTACGAGTATAATAACAATTATTATTATATATATAAGTTTACTCTTAACGCTATTTGCAAATAAGAATTCTTCTTTAGAGTTAAATGGCGAAAAATAAAATTCTTGAGTAGACATAAATACAAAAATGATTTAAAATGAAAATTTTCAATCAATATAAATAAAGTCAATGCTTTAGATATACAAAAAGCGTATAACCTATTTATTTTGTATTAAGTGCTTCAAGGTTTATTTTTCAAAAACATTGTTCCGGTGGCAATAGCAATTATTATGCATCCCAGGACAATGAAGCTATTATTCTTTAAAACAAAAATACCTAACAGTATGGTTAGTAAACCAATAATGTTTAAAATTAAATATAAATTTTTCATATTTATAAAATTAGATATCGCGACATTAATGCCTAACAAACTAAATATTAAACCATCAGACCTGAATGATTTAATATGTTTGATAAGTTAAATATAAATTGAGTTTGTGCAATATCATTGCATAAAACAATATATTTCAAAAATATCTTCAATTGCATGTTTTAGTTCAAGCGCATTTATAATGTCTTCATACTATTAAATCCAATAAATAGGATCTCAATCTCGTATTTATAGTAAATTCTTTGGAAGTATAAAAATCATGTTTATAAAAGCATGAATTAGAAAACAATATACAAAACCATATTTATATTGAATTCTTGTATAACACAAAATAAAACCCATAAAAATCTGATTAATTACAAGTAATGGTGAAATTATAATATGGATAGGTTTTAAATCAATAAATGAAGATAAATGAAGCATTCCAAATAAAATTGCCATGAAATTAAATAGCAGATAATAATATTTTAAAAAATAAATTTGAATGTTTTTTAAATTAGAAGTAATAAAATATAATAATATAATAAAGGATATGCTACTACTTAAACTGAGATAAATATTACAATGCTTATATAATATTAAAAAGGTTAACATCCCGATTGAAATACATAAATTTAATTTAGAATATTTAAGAGGTAAACGAAAAATTATCTCTTCATAAAATGGAATAAAGAATAAGACTTTGAATGTTAATGGAAGATCTAAAATTTTATGTTCAGGTAGTAGATTTAAGATCTTAATGGGAATTGTTATTATTATACTGGCAAAAAATGCAAATCCTAAATATATTAGTAAAAATTTGCTAATTAATAACAACGATTCGATAATATTTAATGATATAGGTTTATTGACATAATAAGGCCGATGTATAAACAAAATTAAATTTCTTAACATTTTAAAATATATATAAATAAGGGTGTCTCAAAAGTCAGCTATGGCCTATCCTTCAACCACCGTTGGGCGGGGCAGGCAAACTCAGGATGACAATTAATTGATAATTAGATGTCAGGCTGAGTTAATCTATGCCTATTGGCAGACAGGGAATCCTGTTTATTAAAAATAAGACTTTTGAGATACCCTCAAAACAATTTTACAATAAAGCTAATAATGACACAATTACTAATGCTCTACGCATTGCTGTGCCAACCATAAAACCTGCTTCATATGATGCTTGACTACCTGCATTTATTTCTATTAATTCAATTTCATTTAATTCTTTCATAGTATTAATTTTATAAATGTTAATAATTTATTATCTTAAAAATGCATTTAAAACTCCATGATAGAAATCAATGCAATTCGCACAGTAACTACCTACAGCATATCCTATTCCATATATACTTCCACCTGAGATTTCAATTATTTCAGATGAATTTAAGTGAATTAATTTTGTTTCCATGTGTTTAAAATTTAATGTTATTTTTACCTTTTATTCTTTTGCCAACCTGCCCTGAATCCTGCACAGAATGCAGAAATTGCAATCATTTCATAAATGGGTATATATCCCCCATTTGTATATACCATTTCTTTAGTATTCAGATCTAATAATTCATAATTTTCCATGTCCTTAAGATTTATTATTTTTGTCTACTCTATTTATGGGCTTTTCAACATCCGCCCTTAAACAGTTAATTAGTTGGCGCCTAACAATATTAAACTGTTCATTAATATAATTTTAGATTAATAAAATTATATTAATAGAATGATCATATTTATTATATCAAATATAAATTTGGTTTGTGCAATATCATTGCATAAAACAATTTATTTTAAAAAAATTTAAACCAGCTTTAACATTTGTCACTTCATTTTCCGTTAACTCTTTGATATCAAAAGAAATATTAATCTGGTAACTTTTAAGATATACAAATGATCTAATTTCACGGTTATAGTCAATCTCTAAACCTAATGCTTTTAATTCATCAAGCCAATTGTATACTTGTCTCCGGCTGATGTTTAATTTGTCTGCTAATTCTTCTGCGTTACCTGTTCTTTTTTGTCTGATAAGTTGGTCAATTTGCTGTAAACGATTTATTTGCTTAAAAATCATAACGTTGTATTTATTTAGTTTAACTTGCGGTTTTCGCATTACGCCTAATAACAATATTCAAATATATAATTTTGCATCGCTACATGCAAATTTTATGAAATGTTTGTTTTGTAGCTATTTAGATAAAATCCTGGATTTAAGAAATTCATTAAAGAAAATTCTTAAAATTGACTATCCCCATGGCAGAGCCAAGGAATATTTCGCCAATTTTATTTCAGCAAATAAGCCGAAAACCAAATTTTCATTATTTTATCCCTCTGTCAGTCTTTCGACTGACATCTCCCCTAAATTTTAAGTAATTGCCTATTATATGGCACAAAATTATTACGTTTGTTATACACCAACATATTAGTGAAAATTTTATATTGATTTTTAATTGAAGTATTGGTATTCCGCTGTAAAAATTTGAATAGCAATTACTATCTAAATGATTACAGCGGAAAATTTTGGCTGAGCCAAA
>CAZBZX010000177.1:0-8443 GCA_964496465.1 uncultured Bacteroidales bacterium | reverse complement strand
CTAGCTTCAATTAAGGCCCGTAGAACTGATAAATGGAAAGAAGATAAGTTGGTTGGAGGTGCTGGGTTTGATCTTAAACCAATTAAAGATTTAAAAATACATAGTGGTATTGATATTGATTTGGCACACGCATTACAAACTTATTATGCAGGTAATTATTATCTGAGCAATGACATTGCGAGAATTCCCGGAGCCAACGATGTATTAGATGATGGTGGGGATCCTTTGGACGAAGTACTGGATTCATTGACCAATGGGATAAATTTAACTTATCATACTTATAAATGGTTAACTATTCAAAACGAGAATTATATTACTTATAGTAAACAAATAGGTTCACATAATCTTACAGTATTAGCTGGAAATACCATTTTTCAGTACACAAATTTAGAATATGCTGTAACTAAACCTGGGCTTTATTCTACCGATGAAAAGTGGTTAGTATTTAATAATTATGATTTTAAAAAGCATATCGATCAGGTTAATATGTGGGGCGAATATGGTACCGACCGGCTTTTATCATACTATGGCCGTTTAAGTTATAATTACGATGAAAAATATATGGGGACTGTTAACTTCAGGGCTGATGGCTCTTCTAAGTTTGGAGAAAACAACAAATTTGGTTATTTCCCGTCATTTTCCGGTGGATGGATTATTTCTCGCGAAGGGTTTTATCCACAGGACTTCATTGTTAATTTAGCGAAATTACGTGCTAGTTATGGTATTAATGGGAGTAATAACCTTGAAAGATGGAAATATTTGGACCTGGTGAGGTTAAGGAATGATGGAGGTACTGAAAGGGCAGGAGTTTATAATCCCGATTTAAGATGGGAAAAAAGTATCCAAACAGATGTAGCCTTAGATTTGGCATTGTTAAGAAATAAAATTACAATTACTGCCGATTATTTTATTAAAACTACCGATGGCCTTTTACTTGAAACAAGTGTATTGGCATCGGAAGGAGAAGGAAAAACAGTTAATGCAGGGGAAATACAAAATACAGGTGTTGAGTTAGAACTTGGTTTCCATAATAAAGAAGGCTTGCTTAAGTATGATTTAGGAATTAATGGCTCCTATATTAAAAACGAAGTTACTTCATTGGATGAAAACAGGTTTAAAAAACTTGCAGGTGCCAATATAATGGGTCATACAGTTACTAATTTTGAACTGGGTAAACCTGTTTGGTATCTATATGGATATAAAACTGATGGGATATTTCAGAATTGGGAGGATATAGATAACCATGCAAGTGCTGTAGAAAATGATGACGGAACAATTGATTCAGTGATCTTACAACCAGATGCAAAACCTGGTGAGATTAAATACTTAGATATAGCTTCCAAAGATACAAATGGCAATATTGTAATGATACCCGATGGAGTTATCGATGAATCAGACAGAACTATGATTGGAAACCCGCATCCCGATTTTACGTTCGGGTTTAATGTCAATCTTGAGTTTTTTAATTTCGATTTATCAATGTTTTGGCAAGGTGTTTATGGTAATGAAATATATTTATACCCAAGAACCGAAAGGGCTTTTTACAACAGGCCATTATATATGTATGATGAAAGATGGACAGGTGAAGGCTCTACTAATGACGGTGTTCGTGCTTTTTCTGCTGAAACTGTCGGAAAAATTGGTGAAGCAAGTGATTTTTGGGTATATGATGGATCATATGTTCGATTAAAACAAATATCCATTGGTTATACAATCCCGAATAAAATTACCAGCAAATTCCAAATCCAAAAGTTAAGGGTTTATATTTCTGCAAATAATGTCTTAACATTTACAAAATATCCGGGTAATGATCCTGAGGTTGGTGGAACTACTGATAATGCAAATTCTATAGGTGTTGATTTATCTATGTACCCAAGTGCTAAATCATTCATCTTCGGATTGAACCTTGTATTTTAATTAAATCAAGTTAAATTATTAAAACTATTAGAATGAAAACAATAAAATCGATTAAATATTTATTAATATATTTTCCAATGGCTATTCTTATCTTTTGGTCATGTGGAGAGGATTGGCTTGAAATTGATCCGGTTTCTATGGATAGTCCTGAAAACCTTAAAGGGGAACCTACTGAAGTTATGAAGTTAAGTTTAGCGACAGCCTATAATTCAGTTACCTATACTTTTCCATGGGGTTGTTCTTCATGGGTTAACTTTAACTGTTCATCTGGCGATGTAAATGTTGGTGGTGGGGCTGCTGGCGACAGAGTCGAATATGAAGAAATGGAAGATTTTACCCGATTAAATTCTGCTTCATTGTCTCCTACATATTTATGGGAGAAAAATTTCAGGGGGATCAGAAATGTAAACCAAATGTTAATTGATTACCGTGATGCTGCTAAAACTGAAAAAGTTGAAGCTCTTAAAGGGGAGTCAAAAATTTTAAGGAGCTATTTCTACTTCGATATGGTTAGATTATTTGGTGATGTTCCATATTTCACTGAAGATACAAGTTATAATACTGAAGGGTTAAGAATAGATGCCGACGTTGTATTGGATTCACTAATTGCTACTATTAAATCGAACGCTCATTTTCTAAAAAGAAAAAGTGCTAATGGTAAATTCAATTATGATGCAGCCTATGTATTGCTTGCAAAAATTTATTTATGGAAAAATAATTATGTCGATGCTGCAGCTGCACTGGATACAGTAATATTTGGCGAAAAGTATTCGTTACAAGATAGTTATGCTGATGTTTTTGGATATAATAAACAATATAATACTGAGGTTATCTTTTGTTCTAAGCCTAAATCCACTGGCAGCAACTCAAGCTTTAGCAATTGGGAATCATTATATAATATTGATATGAAACTTTGTGGCATCAGGGATTTTGTTGATACAAAAACTGGCCCTGAATCAATTGTTAACGGATGGGGCTTCCTTAAACCCAGGAAAGAAATTGTTGATGCGTATATCGCTGCCGATGATATGGTCAGGCTAAATGCAAACATCTGGTTAGCTGATCCAAACTTAACAGATTACGCACAATATTTTGACGAACCTCTTTATGATAGGTCAACAGCAGATGGTGGTACACTATCGTATGCTGGTGATGTATATGGATATGAAGGCTTTTTTAGAAAAAAATATACAAATTATTTTGGACTTCAAAGAGATGGTGATTGGGTAGACATGAGTATGATTATTTACCGGTATGCGGATGTTCTTTTATTAAGGGCTGAATGTGCCCTAAATGGAGCAGGTGGTGATGCTGACGCATATATAAATCTGGTGCGTGTAAGGGTATCTTTGGATCCTCTCACAGGAGCTACCATGGATGATCTAAAATTAGAACGCCGATTGGAATTAGCATTTGAGTTCGACAGGTATTTCGATCTTGTTCGTTGGGGTGATGCAGCTACTGCATTAACTGTTAATGGATATGATCCGAATAAAAATGGGTTATTTCCTGTTCCTCAAACAGAAATTGATTTATCCGGAGGTGTATTGACTCAAAATCCTGGATATTAATTAAGGATTTTGAAAATATTAACTATGAAGAGACTGTCTATAAGGTTTTAATTTAAAAAACAGGCTTCGATAAACTCAGCCTGACATTTGATTATTAATTAATTGTCATCCTGAGTTTATCGAAGGATAGACAATAATAAGACTTTTTGGACACCCTCTTTATAAAATAGAATTATTTTCTCAACTTCTAAATTTACCAGTAAATAGGGATGAATAAATTGTTTAAGACGATATTATTATTCGGGTTTTGTATTATTTCAATCCAAACCTTTTCAGAGGGCTTTTTAAAAACAAGCGGAAAAGAAATCGTTGATGGAAATGGAAATGAAATAATATTAAGAGGAATGGGACTGGGAGGATGGATGCTGCAGGAAGGATATATGTTAGAAACATCTGATTTTGCAAACACACAACATGAAATTAAAGCCATAATAGAAAATTTAATTGGAATTGATGGTATGCAAGAATTTTATGATGCCTGGCTTAAAAATCATGTCCAAAAATCAGATATTGATTCCTTAAAAGCTTGGGGTTTTAACTCAATAAGGTTACCTATGCATTATAATTTATTTACTTTACCAATTGAGGACGAGCCTGTTGAAGGGGAAAATACCTGGTTGAATATCGGATTTGAATTAACTGACAGCGTACTTTCCTGGTGCGAATCTAACGAAATATATTTAATTCTCGATTTGCATGCTGCTCCGGGAGGACAAGGTGAGGATGCTGCTATTTCAGATTATGATGATACTAAATTATCACTTTGGGAAAGTAAGGCTAATAGGGATAAAACAGTTCAACTTTGGAAAAGGATTGCCAGTCATTATTCTAGTGAAGAATGGATTGGAGGATATGACCTTATAAATGAAACAAACTGGAATTTATTCAATAATACATTGTTAAAAGATTTATATTTAGAAATTACAGATAGTATAAGAACTGTTGATACCAATCATATCATATTCATTGAAGGAAACTGGTGGGCTAATGATTTTATCGGACTAACACCCCCCTGGGATGATAATATGGTTTATAGTTTCCATAAATACTGGAGCAATAATAACACAAGTACCATCCAGTGGATGCTTGATATTCGAAATAATCATAATATACCAATTTGGTGTGGAGAAACTGGTGAGAATTCTAATAAATGGTTTACTGAAGCAGTAAAATTATTTGAGGATTATAACATTGGATGGGCATGGTGGCCTTTAAAAAAGATTGGATCAATTTCTTGTCCGGCAATGGTTAAAAAAACTGATGATTACCAGCAATTATTAGATTATTGGAACGGAAATGCCTCCAAACCTTCTTCAGAATTTGCAAAAGATGCCTTAATGCAAATTACTGAGAATTTAAAAATTGAAAATTGTACCATACATAAAGATGTAATTGACGCTCTTACACGTCAACCAAATTCTGATGAAACATTACCATTTGCACAGAATAAATTACCTGGAAGAATATATGCTGTTGATTACGATTTAGGAGGACAGTCACTAGCATATTACGATAAAGAAGTTGAAAACTTACAGGTAAGCACTGGAACGTGGACAGGATGGAATAATGGATGGGTATATAGAAACGATGGAGTGGATATTGAAATATGCTCCGATAAAGAAACAAATGGTTTTAATGTAGGATGGATTGAATTTGGTGAGTGGATGATATATACTGTTGAAGTTGATGAGGAATCAAGTTATTCAATGGAGTTTAGGGTAGCTTCTAATGATGTTGGAGGTAAGATTCAGATTGAACTCAATGGCGAAGTTGTAAACAATTCAGTTCTTGTGCCTAATACAGGAGGATGGCAAACCTGGGAAAGCATTTTTGTTAACATTGATGGATTTCAAAAGGGAACAAATCAGATTAAGATTCATGCAAGAACTGGTGGATTTAATTTTAATTATTTTCAAAGTGAAGGATATGTAAATGTAAATGAAGCACGATTTGATAATAATTTTAAAATTTATCCGAATCCTTTTTCTGAAAACACTAATATTGTATTTAGTAATCCGGATTATAGTAATTATACATTAAAGATTTTAAATATATATGGAGGATTAGTTAAAGAAGTAAAAAATATAAACAGCGAGACTTTTCAGTTATCAACAGGTAATTTAAACAAAGGGATTTATATTATTTCATTGGATGGACTAAATCATTATAGCCAACCAATAATTGTAAATTAATATGAGAGAAGATAACTATTTAAAATATATAGCTGGAACAATATTGATTATACTTACAAATTTCAATATTTTTTCTCAATGTAATCAATTAGTTTGGGCAGATGAGTTTAACTATGAAGGTTTACCAGACGCAAATAAATGGGTAATGGAAATTGGCGGCGAAGGATGGGGAAATAACGAATGGGAATATTATACAGACAGGATAGAAAATGCTGAGGTAGAAGATGGAATATTGACAATAACAGCACGAAAAGAAACATTTGCTAATAGTCAGTATACTTCAGCGAGATTGGTAACATTAAATACATATAGTTGGAAATATGGTAAAATTGAAGCCAAATTAAAACTTCCATACGGTAAAGGTATCTGGCCTGCGTTTTGGTTACTTGGTAACAGTTTTGAAGAAGTTGGCTGGCCGGCTTGTGGTGAAATAGATATTATGGAAATGGTTGGTGGAACTGATGGGGATAATACTATCCATGGCACGGTTCATTGGGATAATAATGGCCAGCATGCCAGCTATGGAAATTCAAAAACGCTAAGCTCAGGAATATTTGCCGATGATTTTCATATATTTTCGCTTGAATGGGATAGTAAAAAAATTGTATGGAAACTAGATGATGAACAATATCATGTTATTGATATAACTCCTGCAGAATTAAGTGAATTTCGGGATGAATTTTTTATTATTCTAAATTTAGCTGTTGGCGGTGATTGGCCTGGTTACCCTGATGCGTCAACTGTTTTTCCACAAACTTTTGAAATTGATTATGTAAGGGTATATTCAACTGAAGATAATTATAAGATAATTGGAAAACAAGTTGTAAATAAATTAGATACGAATCTTGAATATTCACTACCTTATGAAGAAAATACAACATATTTATGGACAGTCCCAGATGGAATTACATTACTTGGAAAAAATGACTCAAGTGCAATTCATGTCAATTGGGGTTCTGATCCTGCTACTATAAAATGCGAAGTTACGACTGCTTGTGGAACTAATGAACTAGAATTATTTGTAAACTTAGAAGGTTATCCAAATAAAATTGATAAAACCCAAAACACAAATGATATTATCATTTATCCAAATCCATTCAAAAATTATATAGAAATAAAAAGTCCTACATTAATCCAGCAATATTTTATAACTGATATTTCAGGCAGGATCATTCAACAGGAAAAAATGAAAAATACAATTATAAATCTCAGCAATGTTCCATCTGGCTTATATTTGGTGATGATTGAAGATGTGAATGGGAATAAATCTTATAATAAAATAATAAAGGAATAGAAAGAATGATTTATTTAAAAAATAAAATAAAATTTACAGAGCTACTACATATGTTTAGTAAAACAATTTTTATTATATATATCATAATATTTAGTAGTTGCATCAAAGAAAAATCTCATAATAATGCCAGTTTAAAAAGTTCAGATGAAATTGAGAAAAAAATTGATTATTTGCTTAAAGAGATGACCTTGCGAGAAAAAATTGGTCAAATGATTCAACTAAATGAAGTATATGGCCATGATAGTTTGCTGAAAGAAGGGATGATAGGCTCTTTATTAAATGTAGTAGATCCTGAAAAAGCAAATGAATTACAACATATTGCTGTTGAAGAAAGCCGGCTTGGAATTCCTTTACTTTTTGGACGTGATGTTATTCATGGATTTAATACAATATTACCGATTCCTCTTGGTCAGGCTGCAACATGGAACGAGGAACTGGTTGAAAAGGGTGCTCAAATAGCAGCTATTGAGGCACGTAAAAATGGAGTAAACTGGACTTTTGCCCCAATGCTTGATATTTGCCGGGATCCCAGGTGGGGCAGAATAGCTGAAACTTTAGGGGAAGATCCATACCTAACTTCGGTTCTTGGGGCATCTATGGTGAAAGGTTTTCAGGGAAATAATTTGAATAATAAAAATTCTATCGCTGCTTGTGCAAAACATTATGCCGGATACGGTGCTGTTGAAGGCGGACGAGATTATAATACGGTTACCATTCCTGAAAATGAATTATGGGATATTCACTTAAAACCTTTTAAAGCTTGTCTGGATGCTGGAGTAGCAACTTTTATGGCAGCATTTAACGAAATAAATGGTATTCCAGCATCTGGAAATAAATTTTTAATCCATGATATTCTAAAAGAAGAATGGAGATTTGGGGGATTTGTTGTAAGTGATTGGGCATCTGTACCTCAGTTAGTTGATCACGGCTATTGTGAAAATGAGAAACAGGCGGCAAGTGCATGTATTAATGCTGGCCTTGATATGGAAATGGCAACTTCTGCATATATAAATAATATTGAGGAGTTATTAAAGGAAGGGAAAATTACTTTAAAAATGATTAATGAATCGGTTAGCAGAATATTACGTGTGAAATATTTGTTGGGGTTGTTTGAAAATCCTTATGCTAATCCTGATGACTATCCTGAAGCATTAAATGAAGAATATAAAGAAGTTGCTAAAGAACTAGCCACACAAAGTATAGTATTGCTTAAAAATGAAAAAAATATTTTGCCTTTAAATAAATCTGAAAAGGTTGCAATTATTGGCCCTTTAGCGAATGCGCCGCATGAACAGATAGGTACCTGGGTATTTGATGGGGATAAATCAAACTCCATTACACCTTTTGCAGCAATCAAATCTTATCTTGGTAACGGAAAAGTAAGTTTTGCTGAAGGAATGGAAATTAGTCGTACATTAGATAAAAAAGGATTTGCAGACGCTATTAAAGCTGCTGAAAAATCTGATAAA
>CAZBZX010000176.1:0-8457 GCA_964496465.1 uncultured Bacteroidales bacterium | reverse complement strand
CGCCTTTCCGTGGAAGACTCTCCTAATTCAGGCGGCATAGTGATAGATGCGATCAGATGTTGTAAATTGGCCCTTGAAAGAGGGAAGGGTGGAATCCTTTATTCTCCCTCTGCTTACTTCATGAAACATCCGCCTAAACAGTTTACCGACGATGAGGCCTATAAAATGACCGAGGAATTTATTGCCGGAAAAAGAGAGTTTTAAGCGCACGATTTGCCTGATAATCGTTGGGAAATATGTAGCAGGCTACTGAGATAAAGGAGATTTAAAGTTCCTTGATTTGTGCTTTTGGTTTATCTCTCTATGCTATGAACTATGAAGGGAAATATTAGAACTTTACATAACAGGGTGGGATAGCCGATTTTTGTATAGTCATATGGATCTTGCCCCATTGCGTGGGCCAGTTTTGATTTGAGTCTTTAATCCAGTAACCTCTTTTTATCGGGAAGGACTCGATTTAAAAATGGCCTACTTTTTTGTGGGAAATGCTGTTGGGCCTTTGCAGCTCCCTTATAGATAAATTTTCGAAAACAGGTATCTAATTTTAATGAAAGCACACTGCATTCTCAAAAGAGAATCAAGTAATGATAATAAAACATTAGCTCTATCAGGAGGAAAATAAACAATGGATATCCAGGAAATTACCCAAAAGGTTGAAAAGCAAAGTGTTATTGTTCGCCAAATCTTGGCAGAGGTTGAAAAGGTTGTAGTCGGGCAAAGAAATCTCACAGAGAAAATGATGATTGGGCTTTTGTGCGACGGCCACATGCTGTTGGAAGGGCTTCCAGGGCTGGCCAAAACAACGGCTGTCAAGACCCTTGCTACAACCATCAGAACATCATTTCAAAGAATCCAGTTCACACCGGACCTCCTGCCTGCTGATATTCTTGGAACCCAGATTTACCGGCCCGACACAGCTTCTTTTGAAATCAAGAAGGGGCCTATATTCCACAATATAATCCTGGCGGATGAGATCAACAGGGCTCCGGCCAAGGTCCAAAGCGCCCTTCTGGAAGCCATGCAAGAGAGGCAGGTTACCCTTGGCGAGGAAACCTTCAAGCTTGAGAGGCCTTTTCTGGTTCTGGCCACGCAGAACCCCATTGAACAGGAAGGAACCTATCCATTGCCGGAGGCCCAGATAGACCGTTTCATGTTAAAGATAAAAGTAGGTTATCCACTGGCCGAAGAAGAAAAAGAGATCATGGAACGAAACTATAAAGGAGTCGCTGAAAATGTATCCGGGGTTGTTGACATTTCGGATATTGAATCGGCAAGGGAGACAATACTCTCACTCCATATGGAAGAAAAGCTTGTGGACTACATCGTCAGAATCTCCAGAGCGACCAGAAATTCCGAAGAGTTCGGGCTGGATCTAAATCCCATGATCAGCTACGGGGCATCGCCAAGGGCGTCCATCTGGTTGGGCTTGGCATCACGTGCCCATGCATTTTTGAGCGGGCGGGGATACGTCATTCCCCAAGACATAAAATCCATGGCCCCAGATGTTCTCAGGCACCGGATTATCCTGAGCTATGAAGCAGAGGCGGAGGGAAAGAGTACTGATGACCTGATCGAACTATTGTTGGAACGGATTGAGGTCCCGTAAAATGCTTTCCAAAGATATTCTTAAGAAAATCCAAAAATTCCATTTTAAAACCAGTCGTCTTGCAAATGACCTGTTCGCAGGCCAATATATAAGCGCCTTTAAAGGACGGGGAATCGAGTTTGCCGAGGTTCGGGAGTACCAACCCGGTGACGATATACGGACTATAGAATGGAACGTATCCGCCCGTTTTGGTCATCCCTTTGTAAAGGTCTTTCACGAAGAAAGGGAACTCACCGTAATGCTTCTCCTGGATCTTTCCGGTTCTCACCTCTTTGGCACCAGAAAAAGGTTTAAGCGTGAACTTTTGGCAGAAGTCGCCGGAATGATAGCATTTCTCGCAATCCGAACGAATGACAAGGTCGGCGCCATTCTATTCAGCTCTCAGGTAGAAAAGTTCATTCCCCCTAAAAAAGGGGCATCTCATGTATGGCGGCTTATCAAGGAAATATTTACGTATGAGCCTCAAAACCGGATGACCAATCTGGATGCCGTTTTTACCTATCTAAACCGGGTTGCAAAGCGCCATTCCATTGTGTTTTTGATATCCGACTGCATGGATTCCGGTTTTGAGCGTTCTTTAAGGCTGACAGCCAAAAAACACGATCTCACCGTCATCCGGGTCTCCGATCCCGCAGAAGAAAAACTTCCCGATTTAGGCTTAATGACCCTTCAGGATCCGGAGACAGGACGGATCTCATTGGTTAACACTCGAAACAAAAAACTTCAAGAAGTCTGCCGAAATTATCACAGGGAACAAAAAGGTTTTCTCTCTGATCTCCTGACAAAGGCAGGGGTTGACCTAGTGGAGCTTTACACGGATGGACCTGTAGTTGAGCCGTTAACGCGCCTTTTTGAAAATAGGAGAAAACGATTGTGAGGAATCCGGGATTTACTGTTCATAGTTTGCAAAGGATCAAACACATAGGGTTCCTGTATTTTTTGTTATTGGCCGGCCTTCTCTCGACAACTGTTTTAGGGTCGCAAAATAATATTGAAGATACCGGCCCTGCCCTGACTGCCTCTATTGATCCGGCCTCTGTCAAGGTGGGAGACACTGTTGTGGTGCATTTAAACTTCAACCTCCCGGAGGGGGCTCGCCTTCCTGATGAACCGGAAATTAAGGGTATTGAAGGGCTTACCATTCTTAAAAAATCAGTTGAACCAGGCAGTATCTCCATTACACTGCTGGTAGACCGGCTGGGTCCTTGGAAATCCGAGACCATTGGCCTTGTCTATCTGGATAAAGAAGGCAAGGAAGAGGTCCTGAACGCCGATCCGATTTCCCTGGCTGTATTGTCCAACCTGGGGGATAAACCGGAAGAGGCCCAACTTCAGCCTATTCAAGACATTATCCCCACAAAAGCTGGATGGGTGAAATTTCTGCCATGGACATTAGCCCTTGTTTTAATCCTGACAGTTTTGGGATGCCTTTTTTTGTATCACAAAAAGAGGCGCTCTCGAAAAAGGCAATCAGGGCTTGATGACCCACCTCATATCAGAGCCCAAAAACAAATTGAGCAACTTGAGGCTCAAGGGCTTTTTGAAAAGGGACATATAAAGGAATTTTATTTTCTTTTTTCCGAAATCTTAAGACGTTATCTGGAATACATCAGACATTTCCCTGCAGCGGAATTCACCACGGAAGAGATAACAAGTCACATAGATAATGAACAAGACCGAAAACTTCTGCCCTTGTTCAGGCAGGTTGATCTTATAAAATTTGCAGACACTGTGCCAAGCACGGCCAGAAAAGAGGAAGATCTGAATGCAGCCAAGGCCTACATTAATGAAACCAGCCCTGTTAACGGAAATGCGAACGTACCGACCCTTAATCCGGAGGTGGTCTCATGATGTTCAGATTTGCTTATCCGGCCATGCTTTCTTTGATAGCAGTGGTAGTGGTCTGGGCCTTCTTTGCCTTGCGAAAAAAACCGACTGCGATCATTTACTCCATGACCTCAAAAATGGCTGATCTGGGAGGATACGGAATGCGCTTCTTGGACCGAATCCCTATCTTCCTGAGAGGCATCTGTCTTGTCCTGCTGGTTATAGGTGCTGCCCGGCCTCAATTCTTCAACGTTTCCAGGGAAATCCAGTCCTTTGGGGTTGATATCATGCTCTGTTTGGATACTTCCGAATCCATGGAGGCCCTGGATTTCCAATTAGACAACGAGCCTGTATCCAGACTCACGGCAGTCAAAAAGGTAGTCAGCGATTTTATCAAGAAAAGAGAGATGGACAGGATTGGCCTGGTTGTTTTCGGAGAAGAGGCCTTTACACAATCTCCCTTAACCTTAGATAAAGGGCTCCTTCTGGGTTTGGTGGAAAAAATGGAGATAGGCATGGCCGGAGATCGGACTGCCGTTGGGTCCGCCATTGCAATCGGGGGCAAAAGACTCAAAGACCTGAAGGCCAAATCCAGAATTCTTATTCTTCTTACAGACGGCCGCAGCAATACAGGAGATATCACGCCTGAGGAGGCTGCGGATGCTGTTCAGGCGCTGGGTGTAAAAATCTACACTATAGGCATCGGAGGTACAGGCCTCGCCTCTTTCAAGGTAAAAACTCTTTTCGGTACCCGCATTGTAAGAAGAAGGGCCGATCTGGATGAGGAAACATTAAAACAGATTGCAAAAATCGGGAAAGGGAAATATTTTAGGGCAGCTGACAGCGAGCAGCTGTCGGAAATATATGAAATCATAAACCAGGAGGAAAAGACAGAGGTCAAAGTAAAGGAATTTTTCCATTTTAAAGAGCTTTATTTTTATTTTATTATCCCGGCGCTTATTCTATTAGCATTGGAAATCTTTTTAAAAACAACTTTCTTGAGGGTTATCCCATGATGCTGGCCCATTTGTGGATATTACATTTTTTCTGGCTTCTGCCGCTTTTAACCATTGCCCTCATAATTGGAAGTCGCCAAAAGAAAAAGGCCATGGAGCGATTTGCAGACAAAGATCTCTTGATTCGCTTGACAGGCAAAGAAGAAAAGGGAAAGGGTTTTTTGAAAGGGCTTTTATTGTCTATCTCTTTCGGCCTGATTCTCATTGCCTTGGCCGGGCCACGCTGGGGCAGCCATTATCAGGAAGTTAGCCGGAAAGGCGTGGACATCATGATCGTAACGGACGTATCGCAGAGCATGCTGGTGGAAGATGTGGATCCAAATCGACTTGAACGGGCAAAGCGGGAAATCCTGGACTTGGTGCGCGTCCTCCAGGGGGACCGCATAGGTCTTGTAGCCTTTTCAGGGGCCGCCTTTATACAGTGCCCCCTTACATTGGACTATGCTGCGCTGCAGATGTTTTTAGATGCATTAGAGCCGGATCTCGTTCCCATACCCGGTACGGATATAGGTGCCGCTATAGAAACCGGTATCTCCTCATTTGACCTAAATACGGAAACAGAAAGAGTTATTCTCCTTATCACCGATGGAGAAGACAATGAAAATCGTGGTCTTGAAGCCGCCCGCAAGGCAGTGGGAAAAGGGGTAAAAATATTTGTATTCGGTCTGGGTGAAACCTCTGGAGGTCCTATCCCTGCAGGTGATGGTAAAGGAGGTTTTAAGAAGGATGAGGAGGGTAAATTAGTTTTATCTAAATTGAATGAAGAAAATCTCAAAAAGATCGCCTTGTTAACCGGGGGAATTTATGTCCGATCCATTGCCGGAGACCTGGACCTGGATATCCTCTACTTCGATGGAATAAAATCCAGGACAGAAGATCAGACCCTGAAAAGCGGAAAAATAAAGATATACGAGGAACGTTTTGCCTTTTTTGTCACGGCTGCGGTTCTTTTATTGCTCTTAGAGGGTCTTATCTATGACAGGAGATCCATTAAAATTTAATCTGGATGAGAAATTAAAATGTTCATAAAAATTAACATTCTTGTGCTTCTTATTGGGCTTGTTTTCGCAAACCAGGCCTTGGGCGCGAATAATCCTGATGAACTCTACAGACAGGGTCGTTTTGAAGAAGCCGAAATAGCCTATGCCCAATCCGATATGGATAACCCAAAGGACATCCGGTATCGCTACAACAGGGGGTGTGCCGCGTATCAAAACTCCGACTATAAGGGGGCTAAAGCAACCTTTTTAAGCGTGTTGAAAAGGACAAAAGATGACGAAATACGCTTCAAGGCTTCATATAACCTGGGGAATGCTGCTTATAAGGACGGTGATTTCGGCTCGGCCGTGGATTATTTTAAGCAATCCCTGGCTTACAATCCCACAAGTGAAGACGCCCGGTATAATCTGGAACTAGCCCTGAGAGAATCGGAAAAACAGAAGAAAAGCGAATCCGAGGATTCGAACACAGAGCAACAAAAACCCCCTGATTCTCAAGAAGATAAAGAAAAAAGCTCGGAAAATGACAAAAAAGGGAACACCTCCCTTGATACGGACACGGGCAATAAGGAATCCGAAGGGCGGAAGCAAGGTACAGATAAAGACCAAACAGAATCCGGCCAGAAAAAGAAACCGGGACAACAGAAAACCAAAGGGCCAAAGGAGACCCAAAAAGACGAGAAGGAATCGCCGACCGATCTCTCAGGTGAGCTAAAACCCCTTGACGCCCCCAAGGAAGAACCTGAAAATGATGAAGGACCGGATCCCTATACCTCCACGCTGGACAGGAGAAAGGCCGAGGCCCTGCTGGACAATATCAAGGAAGATCGTTCACGATTTTTACGTTTTCAAATACCTGAAGACAAAAAGCATGGAGTGCAGTCAGGAAAGGATTGGTAACATGAAAAAGAGAATTATCCTTATATTGCCCATCATGCTTTTTATCTTTTTTCCATGCCGGTTAAATGCCGAGGTATCCCTGAGCCTAAAACTGGACCGCGATGAAGCCCAATTAATGGATTCCATAACTATGTCCGTTAGTGTATCCGGGACCAAAAACAGGGACGCAAGACTCGTCTTACATGGCATTGAAAATTTCACCGTAACACAAGGGGGAACATCGAGTCGTATTGAAATTATCAACGGTCAGGTTAATGCAGGAGTAGATTATACCTATTATCTTCAGCCCAAGAAACCCGGCACATTCAATGTCGGGCCTGCAGAGGTGAGCGTTAAAGGCAAAACCTTTAAGAGCAACATAGAGACGTTGAAAATCGTTAAACCCAGCCAATCTTCGGACACTGATAAAGGACCTCTTTTCATTATCGCCGAACTTTCTTCCCAAAAAGTCTATGTGGAAGAGCAGGTAATATACACCATAAAGTTTTACACGCAATCAAAGGTAAGCGATGTTTCCCTGAGTCTGCCGGAAACCGAACACCTTAGCTTTAAACAGCTTGGTGATGCCTTTAAATACCACAGCATTTATAATGGTCAAACTTACCAGGTTTCGAAAGTTCGTTTTTTGATAATACCTCCCAAAGAGGGCGAGTACACGATCGGTTCCGCCAAAGTAAATCTCTCCGTTATCAAGCCAAGAAGTCGATCGCCGCAGGGCCTCTTGGATGATCCGTTTTTCAGGGACGGCTTCTTTTCCTTCAGCATAGCCCAGCCCATGACATTGACCAGCGAGCCTCTGGAATTTCATGTACTCCCCCTGCCCGAAACCGGCCGGCCGGCCGATTTCAGTGGATTGGTGGGAGATTTTAAGGTTGAATCCAAGCTAGAGCCTTCCACTGTAAAATCAGGGGAATCAGCAACTCTCACAATCATTGTTAGTGGTCAGGGCAACGTCAACCGCATTCCCGATCTGAAACTACCGGATCTAGGAGAAGCAAAAATTTACGGTGACCAACCTGTCCTTGAGGTAGAATACGATAAAAAAGGGGAAAAAGGCTCAAAGACAATGAAATGGGCTCTGGTACCTGAAAAAGAAGGTCTGTTTAAAGTCCCGCCACTAACGCTCAGCTTTTTTGATACCAAAAGCCATCAATATAAAACGCTAAGGACTTCTCCTTGGTCGCTTTCCGTGATGCCGGGTGAGAAAGAAGAGCTTAAGGCCTCTGGAGACGATTCAAAGGAACGCGGGACCCAAAGCCTCGCAAAACAGGAGGTCAAAGAACTAGGTCACGATATTCTGCCGGTCCATACTTCTGTTAAAGACTTTACGTCATTATACCCTGCCCGGCCTGAGGAGTTGAGTTTCTGGCTAATTCTTCTCGTACCGTTTATTATTTATGCGGCGGCATTTACTGTCATGAAATCTCGAAAAGAGTCTACCCAAGCCCTGGCTGCGACAAAAGCCAAGAAAGCAGCCGGGATCTACATCAAACAATGCCGTCAAGGCAAGATCGATTCACGGGAATTGACCTTATTGACAAAAGATTATCTGAACAATCGATTCAATATGTCCCTTGGCTCCCTCACGCCAGATGAGGCAGCTGACATCCTGACCTCAAAAGGCGTTAGCCCTGATACGGCAAAAAAATTATATGATATCCTTAAAAAACTTGATGATACAGTATATACAGGTAAAGGTTATGAGACTTGTGATGCGGGAAAGGACATGCCTGAACTCATAAAACAGATCGAAAAGGAAATCAGGTGAAGAAATATATCTGTTTCACAATAGCCTTCCTCTTAGGTAGCTTAATATCTGCTTACAATACAGAGGCCCAAAAAGACGCATGGGTGGAAAATTTTTTTATCGCAAATCAGGCTTACAAGGAAAATCGTTTCCAAGATGCAGTAGATGGATACAAGCAGATAATAGATTCCGGACATAAAAACGGGCATCTCTACTATAACCTGGGTAATGCTTACTTTCGGATGAATGAACTGGGAAAAGCGATCCTGTGCTACGAAAGGGCTCGATTGCTAATCCCTAGAGACGCCGATCTTAATTTCAACCTTCGTTATGCCGGTGATCAGGTCCAGGATGCCGTTCCCA
>CAZBZX010000175.1:3102-8470 GCA_964496465.1 uncultured Bacteroidales bacterium | reverse complement strand
CAGCATCATTTATATTTTTAATTTTTAACTCTTAATTCGCATTAATAATTAAAATTAATTAGTTTTTTGTATTTTTTCAACTTTACAATATTTCCTTTTTTATTATATTCCATTTCATCAAACTGGAAACGTGTAAGAAATATACCTCTTCCATGAAAACCCTCTTTATTACTTTCTTTAATCGGATCAGGAACTATTTTCCAATTAAATCCATTTCCTTCATCAATAATTTCCCACTCAAATTTTTCTTCATCAAATATAAATTTAACAGTCACTGTTTTTTCAGCAAATTCAGGATTTGTTAGTCGTTCCACATAAAGTTTTTCATAGGTGCCTTCACTTAGCGCATTTGATTTCTCTTCATAAGAAATTCCTAAATTTCCATGCTCAACAGAATTTGTAATAATTTCATTTAATCCCAATTCAATTCCTGACGTATTTAAAATATAATTTTGTATGCCACTTTCTTTAATCAGGTATTCTACAACAGTTGGTACAATTTCTATACTACTTTTAAACTGCATTTCAAAGTTCTTACTGATGATCATGTTATTCACATCTTTTGAAGCAGTTCTACTTTTAGCAATAGTATAATATTTTTTTATTAAGTGGAGAAGAGTGTCTTTTCGGATAGGTTTTTTTAAGTAGTTGTTTGCTCCGGCATTTAGTGCTTTTATAGCCCATTCCTCTGAATCGAAAAATGTCATTACAATAAAAATAACTTCCGATCTCATCATTCTTACCTTTTGTAGCATTTCAATGCCATCCATCTCAGGCATCTGGATATCACTAATGATTAATTGGGGTTTTTCTTTTTCAAAAAGTTCTAATCCTTGCTCGCCATTTTCAGCCTCAATGCATTCGTATCCTAGTGAATTGATAGAATTTTTAACAAAGGTCCGGAATAAAAGGTCGTCTTCTACTATTAATATTTTATATTCAAATTCGTTATTTATCATATTTTTTAGAATCCCACTAATCTAATAAATTTTAGTGGAATAATAAGTAATGTTTTTTATATTATATATAGGGTTTATAAAGAATAAAATAATATTTATTACTAAAACCATTTTTTCTTTCTAAAATAGAGCACTAATGTAATGGCAACTATTACCATTATGCCTAACATAATGAAGTAACTATACTTAAAATGTAATTCAGGTAAATAATCGAAATTAGTACCATATACCCCGGCAATAAAAGTTAAGGGTATAAATATTGCAGCAAAAATGGTAAGAACTTTCATTACTTCATTTGCCCGGGTGCCCAAATTTGCATGGTAAATGTTTAACTGATCAGATATTAAAGACGAGTAAACTTCAATTGCATCGGTTGATTGATTTACTAAATCTTCCAAATCCTTAAAATAATTATAGGTTTCATTATCAATTAGTTCCGATTCGGTTTTAAGGAATTGATTTACAATTTCCTTTACAGGTCGTATGGTTTTTCTTAAATAACTTAATTCAACTTTTGTAGTATAAATTTTACTTATAGTAGTTTTGGAATTTGGATTAAATATCTCTTTCTCCATTTCTTCAATTAATTCACCCATGATTTCAATATTTTCAATATAATGGTCTACAATAGCATCAATTAATGTGTATGTTAAATAATCAGATCCTCTTTTTCTTATTCTCCCTATTGAGTTTCTTAACCTTTCACGTATAGGTTCAAAATATGTTCCCTGGCTTTCCTGTATACTGATTAGATAGTTTTTACCGAAAATAAAACTAACCTGGTCTGTTTTTATGGCATTAGTTTCTTTTTTATAATTTACAAATTTTAAGATTACACCTATATTGTTTATGTTTTCGAAATATTGTGGCCGTTGATCGGTATTTACAACATCTTCAAGAATTAAGTTGTCAATATTAAATAGTTCCCCCAGCGATTTTATTAAATCAACGTCATGTAATCCATCTATATTAAGCCATGTGATTATATCATTTGAAATATAGTTTTTTGAATCTTCAATTTTTGAAAGCTCAAATTCGTTAATAGTTGATTCATTAAATTGAATAATTCGCAGCCTTGGTTTTTCCATTTTTTGATCCCCCATAAAAATAAGGGAACCTGGAGCTTTACCTTTTGATAAAAAACGGGGTTTTAAAAAACGTGCCATATTTATTTATTTTCTTGATTTTCTATATCTTTTTTAAAAACAATAGTTCGATAAGGAAAAGGGATCTCAATTCCTTCTTTGTCAAACTTTTCTTTAATTGATTTAAATAAATCGCATTTCATTACAAATCCAGAACCATGATCTTTTGACCATACATAGGCTCTTAAATTTATAGATGAATCTCCATAACCAAGAACCCTGACAATAACAGGTGGTTTTCCTTCTTGAATATCTTCTTCAGTTCTATTATCAAGATAATTTGGATGCTTCAACACTTCATCACTTATTATTTTTATTGCTTTATCAATACTGCTATCATAACTTATCCCAAGTTCAATGAAATTACATATCATTTCATCTTTAATGGTGGAATTAATGATGGTCTCAGAACTAATTACCGAATTTGGTATAATGATCCTTCTATTTTCAAAATTTCTAATAACAGTATGTCGTAATGTAATATCTTCAATTTTACCATTTGGCAATTCACCTATTTTTATAATATCACCAACACGAAAAGGCTTAAAAGTAATAATAAAGATACCACTGATAATATTTGAAAATGCTTGTTGAGATGCAAATAATATGATTGCTGTAAAAACGCCAGCACCAGCAAAAAGAGTAACCCCTAATGCTCGTAATTTTGGGATACTGAAGAAAATGAAAATAAAAGCCGAAATAAAAAGAATAAAACTAATAGCATTTTTTAAAAAATTATACTTTGTCGCATCAACATTAAGATGTGTTGTAGATGACTCCAAAAACCTTGCAAGGATAGCACGAAGGATTTTTGAGAGAATAAAAGCTGTTAAAAAAGCGCCAGCGCTTATTAATAAGTACTTAAAATTAGGATTATTTATAAAGTCTTTCATTTGTAATATTAATTTCGTGTAATTTAAAAATAATTTTTTTAAATATTATTTTGTTTAAATTTATTAATTATTATTTTTGTAAGCCTAAATTAAAAGATAATTATGAAAGTATTAAACAGCATTCTTTTAGTCGTTGTTGTGATTGTCATTAACAAATTGACTTAATGAGAGTGGTGTATTAATACCGTAAAGATATAAAACAAGAGCCATTCTCACTTGAGGATGGCTTTTTAATTTAAAAAGACTTAGATTATTAATACTAAAAATAAATAATTGTGAGAAACCAATTGCGAAGTAATACTACTACCCAGGGCCGAAGAATGGCAGGTGCCAGGAGTCTTTGGCGAGCAAACGGAATGAAAGAAGAACAAATCGGTAAGCCTATTATAGCTATTGTAAATTCGTTTACGCAATTTGTTCCAGGTCATACACATTTGCATCAAATTGGTCAGGATATAAAAAAAATGATTGATACACAAGGTTGGTTTGCTGCTGAATTTAATACAATTGCAATAGATGATGGTATAGCCATGGGACATGATGGAATGTTATATTCTTTACCATCAAGAGATTTAATTGCCGATAGTGTTGAATATATGTGCAATGCCCATATGGTTGATGCTATGATTTGTATTAGTAATTGTGATAAAATTACACCAGGTATGTTAATGGCTGCTATGCGATTAAATATTCCAACAGTTTTTGTATCTGGCGGACCAATGGAAGCAGGTAAAGTGGGTGATAAATCTCTTGACTTAGTTGATGCTATGATTATGGCAGGTGATGATTCTATTAATGACAACTACCTTGAACAAGTTGAAAAAAATGCTTGCCCAACTTGCGGCTCATGCTCTGGAATGTTTACAGCAAATTCTATGAACTGTTTAAATGAAGCAATAGGACTAGCATTGCCTGGAAATGGGACAATTATAGCAACGCATAAGAATAGAAAGAAATTATTTGAAAAAGCAGCAAAAACAATAATTGATATTACGGATCAATTTTATTTTCAGGGTGACGATTCTGTTTTACCATTATCTATTGCCACAAAAGAAGCATTTATAAATGCCATGACTCTTGATATAGCTATGGGAGGATCAACAAATACAGTATTACATTTATTGGCTATTGCCTATGAAGCTGGAGTGGATTTCACCATGAAAGATATTGATGAACTTTCAAGAAAAATACCAGTTTTGTGTAAAGTTGCACCAAGTTCTTTATATCATGTTCAGGATGTAAACCGTGCGGGAGGTATTTTATCTATTATGGCTGAATTGAATAGGGGAGGTTTAATTGATAAAACAGTTGGAAGAATTGATTTCAGGTCGTTGGGTGAAACACTTGATCAATATGATATAATGAGTGATAAATTATGTAATGAAGGTGAAGATAATTATAGAAGTGCCCCTGGAATATTACCTAGAAATCTGGAATTAGGTTCACAAGATAATAAATATAGAGAATTAGATAAAGACAGAGAAAAAGGTTGTATCAGAAATATTGAAAATTGCTACAATCCTGATGGAGGTTTAGCTATATTATTTGGAAATATTGCAGAAAAAGGTTGTATCGTAAAAACTGCTGGGGTTGATGAGTCTGTTTTTAAATTTAAAGGGACAGCCAAAGTATATGAATCGCAGGATGATGCCTGTAATGGTATTTTAAATAATGAAGTAACAGAAGGAGATGTAGTTGTTATACGATACGAGGGGCCAAAGGGTGGCCCAGGTATGCAGGAAATGCTTTATCCTACATCTTATATTAAATCGAAAAAAATTGATAAAGTATGTGCATTAATTACTGACGGAAGATTCTCTGGTGGAACATCAGGGTTATCAATTGGTCATATTTCTCCTGAAGCTGCAGGAGGTGGTGCAATTGCTTTAATTGAAGATGGAGATAGTATTGAGATTAATATTCCGGAAAGAAAAATTAATTTAAATATTTCGAAAGAAGAACTAAATAAACGAATGGAAATTGAAAAAAGTAAAGGAGATAAGGCGTTTAAGCCAAAGAGCCGATCCAGAAGGATTTCAAAAGCTCTACAGGCTTACGCTAATTTAGTCTCTTCTGCCGATATAGGAGCAGTGCGATTAATTTAAAATTATTATAAATTAATCTCTATTACAAAATAGAAAATAAAAAATAAACAATTATAATATGTCAACACAAAATAAAAATATTAAGGAAGCGAAAAATATCAGTGGATCAGAAGCTGTAATGCTTTCGCTATTGAATGAAGGTGTAGAGCAGATTTTTGGATATCCAGGTGGAGCCATCATGCCAATTTATGATGCGCAAATGGATTATCAGGATAAATTAAAGCATATTCTAACCCGTCATGAGCAAGGAGCTATTCATGCTGCCC